>DXOJ01000362.1 GCA_019412865.1 Bacteroides sp.
GCTCTATATACAAGAAGTAATTTCAAAATAACATAAAGAAAATCAATTAAGGCAACCGCACCAAATTTTATTCAAATCTGTGCGTTTTAAGCTAAACCGTGCGGGAATGAGTCGAATCGTCTATTCATAGGAAATGATTTCTATTAGGCATTTCTATTTATCCGTTTGCCTATCCGGATTCGTTTCACTTGCTATTTTTACTTCGTTCCACTATAGTGTTCTTTGCGGGAAACTATAGTGGAACGTAAGGGACACTATAGTTACTATTGCGTTCCACTATAGTGGAACGAAGTAAAAGTAGCTAATTGAGATAATCTGACTAGGCAATAAAGATAATTTGTTTGGGCAATTAAAAAAGTTTTATTGGTACACCTGACGGAGATACGGTGGCGAGGCATGCATTCGTTTAGCTCAAAACCGTCAGAAATGAATATTTTAGTGCGGTTTCCCTAGAAAATAATAAAGAAAACAGAGACAAATCAATCTTTTACCTACCTTTGTATCATTCTATTTTTAACTAGATTACAAATGAAAACATTAAAAAGAAAAACATGGCTTATCGTAATGGCTATTGTATCAGTATGCCTTAACCTCACTGCTTGCAGTAGCAATGATGAAAAAGAAGACGACTTTACCGCAAAAGGGCAAATTACGGGAAAGCTGGAAAAGGGACCATTCCTTCAAGGTTCTAAAGTCATTTTATACGAACTTAACAATAATCTTTCACAGACAGGAAAGAGTTATAAAACAAATACAACAAACGATTTAGGAGAGTTTTCATTCGACTCCTCTCTCGCTTTGAGTAGTCAATATGCAGAATTGGAGACTAATGGATATT
Source organism: Bacteroides sp. (assembly GCA_019412865.1). Classification (GTDB taxonomy): domain Bacteria; phylum Bacteroidota; class Bacteroidia; order Bacteroidales; family Bacteroidaceae; genus Bacteroides. The sequence continues at coordinate 839 of DXOJ01000362.1, forward strand.
TCTACAATGAAACAGAGGGAGAAGAATCTCGTGCTCCCATTACATTAAACGCCTTAGTAGATCTGAGTGAAAAAGGAATGGTAAATGTTAACCTAATCACTCACCTGGAATTCGGTCGTGTAAAAAAACTAGTGCAAGACGGAAAATCTTTCAAAGATGCCAAGAAGCAGGCAGAGCAAGAATTATTAGCATGTTTCGCTATCACCCATAAAATCGATAGTCCTGAAAACATCTCCCTCATGGATGGTAATGATAATGCAAAAATACTGTTAGCCATCTCGTCCATCCTATTATATCGCCAATCAGAAGCCAGATTTTCAGAACTTATATCCAAGTTTAGTACCGATTTTGCCCGTAACGGAACAATCACCGATACCAATATCCGTCAAGAAATGCAATCGGGACAATATAATATTAACCCCAAAAGCATCGTAAAGAAGATGAAAGAACATTATACTAGAAAAGGCGTAACTATCTCCATAGAGGACTTTAGCCAATATGTAGATCGCAACGGTGACGGAGTACTGGATGAAAACGATGCATTCACAGAAGTTATTCCAGACGACCAATTGACAGAAGAAAACATTTTCCAAGACGCAACAACTATCCAAAACGCTCTCGACGGCATATATGCAAAACTAGTAGATTTTACCACTCTTCAGCTAACTGTAGAGGCAATTAGAACCAAAAAAATAACAGCAAGTAATCTCTATAACCTACGTTTAGATACTGACAGCCGCTATATATCAGATCTCTGGAAGTCCGGTTATCAATGTATCCACAACGCCAACTTTATGATTGAAGCTTTGTCGCAATATAATTCCAATATTGATGTATCGACCTACATAACAGAAGTAAAGCTTTTACGTGCATTTGTCTATTATAATATGACTCTGTTATGGGGAAATATTCCTTTAGTAACAATTCCCCTTTCGACACCAGAGGTAGAATACATACAAAAAGAGCAGAATGAAATACTTGATTTCGTTTATAATGAATTAAACGGAATATTACCGAATCTATCCGTTACCTTTGATGAAGAAAAAGGAGGAAAAAGTAGAATGGGATATTACTCTGCTCTCGCACTAGCAGCTGAAGTTAAACTTCTGCAAGGTAAGAAAACAGAAGCTATCAACCTCCTTAATCAAGCAGAATGGGATGAATTTGCAGGAGAACAAACAGAAGCTATCTATAGTAAAAATGGTCAATCCACTATTTTCAGTCTGTCATTACTTTCTTACTCCAATACGGGGTCATTATTCAACCGATTCTTAAGAAAAGGAGACTTCTATCCGATTTATTCCTACGCACACATCAATCTATTAAAAAAAGAAGCAAAAGATACTGATATAAGTTCTCTACTCAACGAATGGTTATCGACAATAGGGCTTGAATACGGTTATTGGGGCACATTGAAACGGACAAAAACCGCCATATCAACTACTGGTTGTAAGGAATATGAGCTTTTACTTCCTATTCCACAAATCGAGCTAGTTTCATGCCCGACTTTAATACAAAATCCTGGATATATGTAAAGGCTCGCCAATCTTACCCCACCAAATATTAATGCTCTATTTGTTTGATATTAATAATTAAGTATCTCTGATTATGGTTCTAAATTACATTTGGATAGGATTCTTTGTCGTCGCCTTTATTATCGCCCTTGTAAAAGTGATTTTTCTGGGAGATACGGAGATATTTACGGCTATCATGAACTCTACGTTCGACTCCTCCAAAACGGCATTCGAGATATCGCTAGGACTTACGGGTGTACTGGCCCTTTGGTTGGGTATCATGAAAATCGGCGAGAACAGCGGATTGATTAATGCACTGGCCCGCTTTCTTAGTCCGGTGCTTTGCCGTCTGTTTCCGGACATTCCTAAAGGGCATCCGGTGTTAGGCTCCATCTTCATGAATATGTCCGCCAATATGCTTGGTCTCGACAATGCCGCCACCCCGCTGGGGTTGAAAGCTATGAAAGAGCTACAGGATCTGAATCCGAAAAAGGACACTGCTTCCAATCCGATGATTATGTTTTTGGTGATTAATACATCCGGCCTTATCATCATTCCGATCAGTATCATGGTATATCGTGCACAAATGGGGGCTGCACAGCCTACAGATGTATTTATCCCTATCCTGCTAAGTACTTTCATTTCAACTTTAGTAGGAGTCATAGCAGTCAGCATCGCTCAAAAGATAAACTTAATCAATAAGCCTATTCTCATTTTAATGGGCGTTATCTGCCTTTTCTTTTCCGGTTTGATTTATCTGTTCCTAAGCGTTTCACGAGAGGATATGGGTACTTATTCTACATTGATAGCGAATATTCTGCTATTCAGTGTCATTATCCTGTTTATTCTGACGGGAGTCAGGAAAAAAATCAATGTATACGATTCGTTTGTAGAGGGAGCTAAAGAAGGATTTACGACAGCTGTACGTATCATACCTTATCTGGTTGCTTTCCTTGTAGGAATCGCCGTGTTCCGCACTTCGGGAGCTATGGATTTTCTAGTGGGAGGCATTGGCTACATAGTAGGCTCATGCGGAGTTGACACGAGCTTTGTAGGGGCACTGCCTACTGCATTGATGAAATCGCTTAGCGGTAGCGGTGCCAACGGCTTGATGATCGATACGATGAAAGAACTGGGACCGGATTCATTTGTAGGGCGTATGAGTTGCGTAGTACGCGGAGCTTCAGATACCACATTCTACATTCTGGCCGTTTACTTCGGCAGTGTGGGTATAACCAAGACTCGTAATGCAGTGACTTGCGGTCTGATAGCAGACTTCTCGGGTATCATAGCCGCTATCTTAATCAGTTATTTATTTTTCTTTTAAATCATAACATTCAATTATGGCTGTAACTTATCAAACAGAAGGCGTAAAAATGCCTGATATCAAGAAACGTGAGACTACGGAATGGATAAAGACCGTAGCTGCTTCTTACGGGAAAAGACTCGGTGAAATCGCTTATATCTTCTGCTCGGACGAAAAAATTCTGGAGGTAAACCGTCAGTATCTGCAACATGACTACTACACGGACATTATTACTTTCGATTATTGTGAAGGCGATCGTCTATCAGGTGACTTATTCATCAGCCTGGATACGATACGCACCAATGCGGAACAGTTTGGTGCTTCATACGAAGACGAACTACATCGTGTGATTATCCACGGAATTCTTCATTTGTGCGGCATTAATGATAAAGGTCCCGGGGAACGGGAAGTTATGGAAGCTGCGGAGAATCAAGCATTGACCATGCGACAAGCGTAAGCAAGCCTCAACTGCAAACGATTTCAATAAATAAACGGTTTACTAAAACAGACTATACTGCAACATACTGTATAAATTCTGTAAAACGAAGACGCCCCATTGTAATCACTACAACGGGGCGTTTCATTAGCAACAACATGCTAATATTAACACTAAATTATTAAGAGAGAGATTTATTACTTTTTGTCGGGAGTTACTTCCGGAGTAACCAGCTTCTTGATTGATTTCGTATTCAGATACAGAAAGGCCAACCGCGGCTGTGCTTCCTGAACAACCAATTCCAATGAATCTGATGTTACGTAACCAATACGTTCACGCGTCTTATACACTTCTATTTTTCCATCGTCTTCTTTGCTGAATCCTTCTATAATCAAATAGCCGTCCTCATCTATCTTCCATGTTCTAAGATCTAAAGACGGTACGTTGATGGCAGAGCATTTTCCACCTTTTTTAAACTCAAACCCCTTGAGTTCGCCTGTTGATTCATAGGTATAAGGGTTGCACCATTTACCAATAATTTGTTTCTCCACTTTTTTCTGTCCGTAGCTGCTGAATGCAAAGCAAGACAGAGCCATAACTGTCATTAATAGTTTCTTCATTTTAATTTATTTTTCTAGTAAATCATATTTCTGATCAATTCCACGTTCTCGCAAATGAATACCCTCTTTCATCCAACGCGGTTCTTTCGTTCCTTTCAGGTAATAATCAAAGAACTGTTTCATTCGGATAGTCCAGTCTTTTTGTGCTGCCTGATTACCAAGAAAATGTCCTTCACCTTTGTAATTAAGATGCCATGCCGGACGTTGCAAACGACGCATAGCTAAATAAAGTGCACGACCTTGTTCATAGGCAACAGCCTCATCTCTATCATTATGCCAAATTAATAATGGAGTATGTATCTTATCCGCTTCCACGATAGCAGAGCTTGCCAAATACTTATCTTTGGCTTCCCACAAACTCTTTCCCATACGGCTTTGCCATTCTTCATACATGAAATAACGCGGCAAACCGCTTCCACCACGAATACCCAAATAACCGGTTACCATATCAGTAATAGGAGCCCCGATATTAGCACAAGTGAATATATCCGTCTTTGTCACCAGATAACTAGCTTGGAAACCTGACCAACTATGTCCCTGAAGACCTATTTTTCCCGGATGCGCTATCCCCTGCTCTATCAAGTATTTCGTTCCGCTTACTACTGCATCATAACTACTCTGTCCCGGTGTTCCTATGGTGAAATGCACATCCGGCATAAATACAATGTACCCATTACTTACAAAGTACATCACATCCGCCATTGCGCTACTCAACATAGGAGCGTGATAAGTGTTCAGTCCTCCGGAATGTGTTTCATAGAACTGTACCAGAACGGGATATTCTTTCTTAGCGTCATAATCTTCCGGCAAGTAAAGTATTCCCTTGTTAGGCTTATTCTCATAATTAGTCCATTCCACTAACTTTGCAGTACCCCATTTGTATTCGCTTTGTTGAGGATTAGCGTTCGTTATACGAATCGGATCAGAGAAATCTGATTTACTCCACCACAGATCACGGAATTCTGATACATTCTGACGATTCCAGATACAATACTTCTGATTGTCAGAAAAACGATGAATTGAATAGATGTAAGGACCTTCTGCGAGCTTCTTCAAGCGACCTTTCATATCAAGTGAATAAATACCTTCATCCATTGTGTTTTCATCCCATACGCTGACTATAACCGTCTCGTCCGGATTGAATACTTCTTTGTCAATATTGCTGGTCATTTTACGGATAGATCTCTGATTTTTGCGACCATATCCTTTGGTGATACATTCCGGCTGACGTTCTCCGGTCAAATCTATCTTCCACCAGTCATAAGCGTCGTAAATCAACACATTATTACCATCAGCAGTCCATCCTGCAATACCGTAAGCAGGTGCAGGATTCGGTTTGTCATAAGTTTCCTCGAATATCGGATACCCAATAGCTGTTGAAATATCGGTAACCTCACCCGTTTTTCCGTCAAACTTATTCCATACTTGTCCAATAGGATCATACATCACAGCCCATTTGCCGTTCATCGACCACCTCGGTCTTGTCCGGTAGCTACGTCCTACCAATTGCTTTTCTCCCGTATGTACATTCACAGAATAGATGTCAAACGGCATTTCATTAAGCCAGTCTTTCTGCGCACGATAAGGCGTTTCGTCTGTATAAAGCACATAATGAATTTCTTCCGCACGGTCCGGCTCCAACAAATCAGCATGCCCGGGAGCTACTTCCGTCATTTTTTTGGAAGCAATGTCATAGATATATTTCGAATATTGAGGATGGGAATAACGACTACGAGTCTGCAAAGTAGGTACTTCATATTCATCCCAAGTCCACAACTCCAGTTCAAAACTCTTATCCGGCTTTATTTCCTCTTCTTTCTTATCTTTATTTACTTTTTCCTGATAAGGTCTGAGTTCCATTGTCAGAAACTTCTGGCTACTTGACAGATTAGCCCGAACAAGTTCCATTCCCGCAGGAATGACAATCTCCTTACGGTCGAATACAAGGTCACAAGTGTTATTCTTCAAGGAGAAATTATACCATAGTGAATCTTTCACCGTAAACTCTCCGGTCATCCGTTCTTGGTCAAGATTAAAAGAAGAAGGTTCCTTCTTGACAGAACTTTGATAAATAGTCCGGTAGGGACCTACCAACGGGCCATAACACAAAGCATTTCCTTTGGTCTGTTTACGAATAAAAAGAATCGAACGATTCTGATTATACAACGTATAATAGCCTATACTATCAATCTGAAATGCAGTTCCAGTTTTAAGATGACGTACCACCAAACAATCGAAAGACGGAATATGATTCACCGTATCTTCCGGTACATTGGTCACAGACACCGAATAAGGCATCCCTTCCACAGGGTGGAAAGATTCTTTATACGTCCACTCCGTCTTCACTCCGGAAGATAACGACATCAATATGGTCTTCATATTTCCGGCAGTATCCGTCTGTTCGTAATAAACAGCTCGGTCTGCATCATAATATTGGATCTGTTCGACATCAGGCAATACTATTTCTTTTCGTGTATGCGAATCAAACAGATGCAATATCTTCGACTCCTTATCATCCGGATTATATTCCATCGGAGCAATGCGATAAGTCACCCATCGCCCTGTCGGGGAAATATCTGGTGATTCGACGCGCTTCCACGACATACAAGCTGCTATATCCAACGGTTTCAATAAATGAGACTGTTGTTCCGCAGACTGATCTTTCGCTTTTTGTTGTGCTTCGACAGAGGTGTATGACAGCAGCACAGCTACCAAAAAGAAATACCTAAAGAAAGAGTTCTTCATATAGTTTATCATCTTATTTACTACGGTTTATGTCTTCCCAACAGTCTGCACGAGTATCACCCAGTAAATGTTTGGCAAAAAAGCGATACATTTTCCTTTCAAAATACTTATCAGCAGAACCATATCCATGACCAGCCCCTGGAATCACTAACATATCAAAGTCTTTACCGGCTTCAATCAGTGCCTTAGCCATACGATAAGTATGTGCTGGATTGACATTCTTATCCATATCTCCTGTTACAAGCATCAGATGACCTTTCAGGTTCTTAGCAATTTCTGCATTCGACTTCACGCTAAACTTATATTCATACTCTTTCGTCTCATTACCCAGACTGTCTTTCACAACCTTTTCCACTTCTTTCACACCATTATAGCACTCTCCCCAACCACGATTGTAGATATTATTATCATGGTTTCCGGAACAAGAAACAGCAGCCGTATAAAAGTCCGGATAAGTACAAATAGCAGCCGCAGCCATAAATCCACCACCAGAGTGTCCATAAATACCTACCTTCTTACCATCAATAAACGAATGACGTTGAGCTAACTGTTCAATCGCATATTTATCATCTGCCAACGGATAATCACGCATATTGCCATAACCATAACGGTGGTATGCTTTACCACGCATCGGCGTATCACCTCTATGTCCTACTGTGATTACAATAAAACCGAGTTGCGCCATGCGAGTACAATAACTATCATCTAATGTAAAGTTAGTAGGTACAAATCCGAAATAAGGTCCGGGATAAACAACTGAAATAATCGGATATTTTTTCTCCGGATCAAAGTCAGACGGTTTCCACATCACTCCATACAAATCGGTAACATTATCAGCAGCTTTCACGGCAAAACGTTCCGGTTTTTTCCAACCCGATGCATAGACTAAGCTCAAATCAGGTTTTGCCAATTCCATAATCACCTTGCCTTTTTTATCCTTCAGCATAATTTTAGGTTCCATATCCACTCTTGAATAGGTATCTACATAGTAATTATGAGATTTCAAGAAGTTCACATTATGCTGTCCGTCTTCCGTGCTCAAAGGAGTTACTCCTTCTCTGTCAATGTCAACCTCATAAAGCATGTAATAGAAAGGATTCACTTTTTTATCTTTTCCATATCCATACAGATAAACTTTGCGTCTCAGCGTATCAATAGAATTAATATAGCCTGTTACCCATTCACCGGAAGTCATCACATTTTTGAGATTTCCGTCTCCATCATAGTGATAATAATGCCCCCAACCAGTACGCTCTGAACGGAACAGAATATCTTTTCCATCATTTAAGATCGCAACATTACGAGCATGTGGATCACGGTATGGCTTATCTTCTTCATGAATGATTTCTTTCACTTCCAAAGTTGACAGATTAACAGAGCATACATCTACTTCATCCCAAGTACGCTTAGTACGTTCAAAAAACAAGTATTTGCTATCCGAAGTAACATGAAGAGGCCTTATATATTGATCTTTCCATTTATCTATCTTTGCTTTCTTCACTGTTTTCTCTACAATATCAATAATCGCCAATTCATTTTGAGTAACATACTTGTCACCTGGAAACTCATATTTATACTTTATCAATGAAGGAGAATCTTCCAATGAATTAATTACCCAAAAATCCCGCAACAAACGGTTATCATCACGTACTACATAAATATGACGATTATCCGGACACCAAAGTGCTGTTGTCGGCACTTCTCCGTTCTCCCCTGCTTCTTCTTCACGAGCATAAGAAAAGTTTTCCACTCCATCCGTAGTCAACTGCACCTCGGTTGTATCCACTCCCAATGCTTTATTTCCTTTTACATACAGGTTGTGATTCTTAGCATACAGAATATACTTTTTATCAGGTGAGAAAGTCATCCAGCTATAAATGGGGTCTTCCAGCTCCTTCTTTTCTTCTTTCTTCTCTACTAATGTCAACTTGCCCGTCAGACGATTATAACTGTATCGTTTACTCTTATAATCAAATTCAAACGAGCCTTGGTCTTTGGAAAAAGTTACAGATGAGATATCTAGTTTATTTCTATCTACTACACCTTTGGTAAATTCACTTAACTGCATAGCCATCTTCCCTTTATCAAATAGAGGTTCACGCTTTCCTGCAGCAGGCATTACATAATAATATTCCTTGCCTGATGTTGTTTGAAACTCAAACCAGAAATTATCTGTATCGTTAATTCCCCGAGGGTAAACCGATAGACTAATATTAGACAATTTACCTCCTAAAGTAAAATCTTGAAATTTATCTGCCAATTCATAATTGGCAAATATATTGCTTGATTTACCAATAGATACCTGAGCAATCATCTGCACCATAGTGCAAGATGTTAGTATAGCAGTTACAAAAAAAACTTTAATACTCATTATAATAATTCTTTCAAAAAAACATTCATATATTAATTAAAACTCAAACCAGAAATAATCAAACCCACGACCAAGTTTATAAAGTGCATCAACAACATTACCAAAGTGGTTATCTTCTATAACTTCATTAGGGAACAGCTTACCTAAAGTAACTTCTTCACAAACCCCAGTAGCCTGATTTTTAGTTTCTTTAACTTCATAAATACTGAATGTTCCATCCGCTAACGCAACTCCCAACTGCCCATTATAACTTGGCATAGATGGAGAAGCAGACAAGTCATTAACAGCTAACGATACTATATCACTAGTCATTTCTCCTAACAAAAGCATTGCTTCATTATGGTTAGTACCAGTCTCCGGATCTTGACCATACTGACAATACCATAGTCTATTTCCATCTGCAATTACAACAAACATTTTATTATTAAAAACTGCAATGTCTTTATAACTTGGTATTACCCCTAATTCTTTCTCAAAATATTCAGTCTCTGAAATAGTTGCAACACCTCCTCCATCTTTTCCTTCCAATGCGAAATATCTCAATCCATACGAACTACCACCGGGTTCTTTCATCAGAGCGACCCAAGCAGGAACAGATGCCGAAACATCATAATCATTTTTCCTTGCACTAGCAGCAGGAATCATATCCACAACTTCTTGAGACATTTTTTGAAAATGCTTCTGATCATTCATTTCTGTAATTTCATAAACATTTCCAGTCAGTTTAGTAGAATTCTCACTGATGGTTGTACTATAATCACTAACAGTAATACCACCGTCATAAATTCCAACTAATGTATTATCTTCCTTCAGCGCTGGAATAACGGAACAATAAAGGTCATTAATTTTAAGACTCTGAAACAGTCTACGAAACTTCATTCCATTATTTAACGGAACAGATGTATAAAATCCCGCATGAAAGTCACCCGCATCGATTTTATTATTTAAGAAAACATGCCCATTCTCATTACGAAGTAATTTTGCCGAATATGTCATAGCAGCTTCTACGGGAGAAAAATTATCAGGTAAATCATTATTGAATTCTTCAAAAGTATACAATTCATGTTCCAAAGTATTACCATTCAATTCAGCCCATTTATCTTGCTTTACAAGCAGTTCATCATATACTTCAAGACCCAATGAACTATAGTAATCCATATTACCCAGATTTTCCATTAAACCAATAGGATTCATTCCTAGATTAGGAGTTACATCCATCTTCACTCTATGATACACTAATGAATCACGTGCTTCCTCATTCCCATCTATAGTTGTAAAATAGGTTATAGTGGAAGGAATAATAAAGTTCAAAATAGACCTGTTATCATTTCCTTTAGAAAGAATAGCCCATCCGCGTTGAAACTCTGTCCGAATCTTAACAGTTGTTGATCTCGCAAACTTTACCCCCGACTTATTATCTATCACAGCAAAAGTAATTCGAGCAGTACCACTTTTAGAAGAAGAAAAAGTATAGGATGGGCCTTGTTCATCCGCTAACAATTGGCCATCCAAATACCACTCATAACTCACATCCGGTGCAATACTATCAATTGTAAACTTAAAAGTCGGTGTTAAAGTTAACTTTTCATCTACAGCAATGCTATAATCATCTTTAAGTCCTCCAATAGATTGATATCCTCCTTGAAGCTCATTTAACTTGTCATAATTATAATTGTTGTCATCATCCAGACAAGCTGACATAGCTACACATAAGATTGCTATGATTATATATACAAACGATTTATTCATAAACTAACTTCCTTTCTATTACCCTGCAACAGGAACTGTAATCTCTAATTGTGTTTTCTCATCAACCAATGGCCCCAAACCTTGTGCTGCTCTTTCCGCATTAATATCTTTCAAAGTATTTTTCAACTTCAATGCATATTTACGTAGTACTTGTTTGTTCTTGCCGTCAAATACCATATCATCCTTTTTCAACTCATCCAAAAACATCTTATATTTATCTTCTAAATATATCCCTAAATAATATTCTTCAACCGAATTGAGAGGAGTATCAGCACCACCTGTATCAGCTACCGACCACCAACTGGGTTTAAATAAACGATCTGTTACAGTAACAATTGCTCTTGAGTATTGTCTTGCTCCCTCTCTTACTTCTTCCTTCTCATCTATTTTTAATGCTAAAATCAATGTATTAGTACTCAATATTTCTGAATTCTTCAATTTTATACAAACACTTCCCGTCAGCTGACCTTTTTCAATCAGACACTCTGTTGGTAATTCATATAAATTGGCAGGTAAAGTTGTACGATCTTCATCTACACTTACAGAAAACTTCAGATCTTTATCCTGCACTTTGCCATATACTGAAACCTCTAATGGAATCTCTGGAACTTCGCCCTCATTATAAACCTTAAATGAAACAGTTGTAGTGTCTTTAGTCATATCTTTGGCAAAGATAATATACGAGACGTCATTATCATTGACCATCAAACCTTTCTCTTCACAAGAGATAAAAAAGCTAGAGCAGCAAAAGCATGCTATAGCAGGAATTATAAAATTCTTGATATTCATTTTCTTACTCCAAGTTTAGTTATTTGATATTACTTTCCGAATCAGGTAACGGTAATACGACATATTCTTCCGTCATTGGAATTTCACCACTATCACAAGTCAAAACTTTATTTAGACGTTTAAACATGTATAATGTTTGTCCCTCTCCAAAAAACTCCCGACGTGCATCATTTACAATCATATTTACAAAATCATTCTTAGAAGAAACAGATGAATAATCTACAGTCTTAATACCGCGTCCTTTTTTCACCTTTTCTAAGTAACTTTTTGCTTCAGCTATTTTAAGCAAATCACCTTCTGTATAAATCGCTTCAGCCGCAATATAATATACTTCAGACATGCGAATCATCGGAATAATCTGATTATTTGCCTTACCGTATTCTGTACTTTCCACTTGTTTATAATATTTCAATGTACGGTAATTATATCCATAGTATTTTAATTCCAACTGATACTTAAAGCGAAAATCATTCTCTTTCTCTATACCATATACAGCATCAAGCATTTTACTACTCCAAGACAAATAGTTCTGATCAGATTCTGATTTACCATCAGTCAGATGATTAATCTCACTATCCCAGTCTACTAATTCTGTAGGAGAATACAATGCAAAAATTATATTATCATACATCTTCATATTACCGTTCTTAAAGTTATCAGAAGCATAATAAGATTCGTCGGCTGCAAAATATTTTGTTTTCTCCTCTTCATCTATCAACTTCTTCGCTTCCGCATATGCTTCGTCGTTCATTCCTGCATATAAATATACTCTTGCTAATATGGCTGTTACAGCATAGTAATTCAAGCGGTACCCTCTTAACGCAGCAAAAGCACCTTCACCAGCCACTTTTTGCACAAAGCGCCTATCAGGATTAAAATTTGTACTCTCTGTATCTATATCAAATAAAATACGTTGTGATTCTTTTAGATCAGCAATAGCATGTTCCAGACAATAGCTAACCGTTTGTTTATCATTCACATAACTAGGATATTTGTCTACATACGGAATAAAAGTACGTGTATTAGGATTCGCAGCAGGAGCAGGAGCATACATACGAAGTAAATCAAAATGCATATATGCACGTACCCCTATTGCTTCTCCCAAAATCATACGGCGTTCAGTATCGTGATCATAAAATAATGCAGGATCAGCAACCTCAGCCTGTTGTATCAAGTTATTACAGTTGGCAATAATATTCCAAGCAGCATTCCACATAGCATCTGTTGTTGGTGTCAACTCTGAATGCTTATAATTAAAATTACAGATTTTACTCATTGCCTGTCCACTACCACTCGTTGGAGCTCTATTCTTATCATACACTTGTCCCCAAGCATCTACAATCCCCCACGTCAAATTACTTCCATACAAATCAAATGTTGATAATTTACGATAAATACCATTCAATGCTGTCCGAAATCCATCACCTGAAGAAAAAAGATACTCTTCCTTGATTTCATCAGAAGGATATAAATCAAGCCAGTCTTGGCAGGATGAAAACGTTAGTGCCAAGCAGGCTAATGATATGATTGTTC
>DXOJ01000363.1 GCA_019412865.1 Bacteroides sp.
ATTCCCAACGGAAGGGAATCTATCAGGGCTCAGCCGGAAAGATTTCCAAAAGGATATAAATGATAAGAAAACTGATTTATTTATCCTCAAAAACACAAAGGGAATGGAAGTAGCTGTAACCAATTACGGATGCGCCATTCTTTCTATCATGGTACCGGACAAAAACGGTAAGTATGCTAATGTAATCCTCGGACACGACAGCATCGACCACGTCATCAACAGCCCGGAACCTTTCCTAAGCACTACTATCGGACGCTACGGCAACCGTATCGCGAAAGGAAAATTCACCTTGTTCGGCGAAGAACATGAACTCACGATTAACAACGGACCTAACTCTCTGCATGGTGGACCTACCGGTTTCCACGCCCGTGTTTGGGATGCTGTCCAGATTGATGAGAGCACAGTGCAATTCAACTATGTTTCTGCTGACGGCGAAGAGGGATTCCCCGGCAATCTGGAAGTGGAAATGACTTACCGCCTGGAAAATGAAGTAAATGCACTGACTATCGAATACCGCGCTACCACCGACAAAGCTACAGTCGTTAACTTGACTAACCACGGTTTCTTCAACCTCGCCGGTATTTCCAACCCTACTCCTACCGTTAACAACCACATCGTTACGATCAACGCTGATTTCTATACGCCTATCGACGAAGTTTCTATTCCTACCGGTGAAATTGCCAAAGTAGAAGGTACTCCGATGGATTTCCGTGCTCCGCACACTGTAGGCGAACGTATCGACGACAAATTCCAGCAGCTGATTTTCGGTGCAGGATATGACCACTGTTATGTACTGAACAAGATGGAAAGCGGTTCGCTCGACCTGGCTGCCACTTGCAAGGATCCGGAAAGCGGACGTATCATGGAAGTATATACCACCGAAGCGGGTGTACAACTCTATACGGGCAACTGGCTCAATGGATTTGAAGGTGCACACGGAGCTACATTCCCTGCCAGAAGCGCTATCTGCTTTGAAGCACAGTGTTTCCCGGATACCCCGAACAAACCGCATTTCCCATCGGCTACTTTGCTGCCGGGTGATGAATACCAACAGATCACTGTCTACAAGTTTGCAGTGGAAGAATAAGATTTGAAAAAATAACTAACCTAATTTTATAAACTAACATTTTTTTTGAACCATGACACAAGAAAAAAAGAACGGTAAAATCATTGCAATCATTACGATGATTTTCCTTTTCGGTATGATTTCATTTGTTACCAACCTCGCTGCTCCTATGGGTATCGTGTTGAAAAACCAGTTCGACGTATCAAACGCATTAGGTATGCTGGGAAACTTCGGAAACTTTATTGCTTATGCAGTAATGGGTATTCCGAGCGGTATCCTGTTGCAACGCGTGGGCTATAAGAAAACAGCACTTATCGCAGTAGCTATCGGTTTCATAGGCGTAGGTATCCAGTTCTTATCCGGCCATTCAAGCCCGGAAATGGCTTTCGCTGTTTATTTGATCGGTGCATTCGTAGCAGGTTTCTCTATGTGTTTGCTTAACACTGTTGTGAACCCGATGCTGAACAAACTTGGTGGCGAAGGTAACAAAGGTAATCAGCTTATCCAGGTAGGTGGCTCTTTCAACTCTGTAATGGCTACCATTACTCCGATGTTTGTAGGTATCCTTATCGCCGGATCTATCGAAAAAGCTACTATTTCTCAAATATTCCCTGTGATGTACACTGCTATGGCTGTGTTCGCTTTCGCATTCTTCGTACTTCTGTTTGTACAAATCCCCGAACCTAATGCCAATGCTGCAACAGAACCTATCGGCAAATTGATGAAGGGTGCTTTAAAGTTCCGTCATTTCATCCTGGGAGCTATTGCAATCTTTGTATATGTAGGTATTGAAGTGGGTGTACCGGGTACGTTGAATCTATTCCTGACAGACCCTGTAGAAAAAGGCGGAGCAGGTATCGCTTCTACTATCTCGGGATTCGTAGTAGGAACATACTGGTTCCTGATGTTGATCGGACGCTTGACAGGTGCTTCTCTTGGTGCTAAAATCTCCAGTAAGGCTATGCTTACATTTACTTCTGCTTTAGGTTTGATTCTGGTATTCCTTGCCATCTTCTCATCTACAGAAACAATGGTTGATCTACCTGTACTTCAACAAAGCGCTACCGGTAGTTTGTCATTCGGATTTGCAGAAGTTCCTATCAATGCCATGTATCTGGTATTAGTGGGCTTATGTACTTCTATCATGTGGGGTGGTATCTTCAACCTTGCTGTAGAAGGTTTAGGTAAATATCTGGCTGCTGCTTCCGGTCTGTTTATGGTACTGGTATGTGGTGGAGGTATCTTACCTGTAATTCAGGGATTAGTAGCCGATATCGCTGGTTTCATGCCTAGCTACTGGGTTATCATCGCCGCTTTGGCTTACCTGTTGTTCTACGGTCTGGTAGGTTGCAAGAATGTAAATAAGGATATTCCTGTGGAATAAACAATCACATAGAATAGAATTCAATTTATTCACCTTTAAAATATAAATATCATGGATACAGAATACGTAAGAAGTCGATTCATTAAACACTTTGACGGAACTACCGGCTTTCTATATGCTTCTCCTGGCCGTATCAACCTGATCGGCGAACACACTGACTACAACGGTGGATTCGTTTTTCCGGGAGCGGTAGATAAAGGGATGATTGCTGAAATCAAACCGAACGGTACTGACAAGGTTAGAGCTTACTCTATCGACTTGAAAGACTATGTAGAATTTGGTCTGAACGAAGAGGATGCTCCCCGTGCAAGCTGGGCAAGA
>DXOJ01000364.1:0-7192 GCA_019412865.1 Bacteroides sp.
CAGTGCAATGGTTGGCTTTGCAAATCGTCAATCTTTTTACGCTGCATTTTACAAAAACGTAGGTGAGACTCCTAATGGATATCGCAAAAAACATCTCGAAAATAAGAAATAATTGCGCGTTCCGAAACTAGTCAAAAGGAATTACCTCTAAATGAAAGATTTTGGAGATAATTCCTTTTCTCATTTTAATTAATCAATACTAACATTATGAGAAAACATCTGATTTTAATGACAGTGGCCGCCACGCTCTTAACATCGTGCGGAGGAAGTAAAACAACAACTGCTGAAGCAGAAAAATTTGATTATACAGTGGAACAATTTGCTGATTTACAAATATTGCGTTATAAGGTTCCCGGATTTGAGGAACTGACGCTGAAACAGAAGGAACTGATTTATTACCTGACAGAGGCTGCTCTGGAAGGAAGGGATATTCTGTTTGACCAGAATGGAAAATATAATTTGAGAATCCGTAGGATGCTCGAAGCAGTATATACAAACTATCAGGGGGATAAAACGACGCCTGATTTTAAAAACATGGAGGTGTACTTGAAAAGGGTATGGTTCTCCAATGGTATTCATCATCACTATGGTACGGAGAAATTTGTGCCGAACTTCTCACAGGAATTCTTGAAACAGGCCGTGCTCGGTCTGGATGCCAAGTTGCTTCCGCTGGAGAAAGGGCAGACTGCCGATCAACTCTGTGCCGAGCTGTTCCCGGTGATTTTCGATCCGGCAGTTATGCCGAAGCGGGTAAACCAGGCGGATGGCGAAGATCTTGTATTGACCTCTGCTTGTAACTATTACGATGGAGTGACGCAGAAAGAGGCAGAACGTTTTTATAGTGATATGAAAGACCCGAAAGACGAAACACCGGTTTCTTACGGACTGAACAGTCGCTTGGTAAAAGAAAACGGAAAGTTGACAGAGAAGGTTTGGAAAGTAGGCGGACTCTATACACAGGCTATTGAGAAGATTGTTTATTGGCTGAAGAAAGCGGAAGGTGTGGCAGAAAATGAGGCGCAAAAGGCTGTTATCACCAAGCTGATTCAATTCTATGAAACAGGCAATCTGAAAGATTTCGATGAATATGCTATTCTTTGGGTGAAAGACTTGGATTCACGAATAGATTTTGTGAATGGATTTACTGAAAGTTACGGCGACCCGCTGGGGATGAAAGCGAGTTGGGAATCTTTGGTGAACTTCAAAGATCTGGAATCGACACATCGTACGGAGATTATCAGCAGTAACGCGCAATGGTTTGAAGATCATTCTCCGGTTGATAAATCTTTCAAGAAAGAAAAGGTGAAAGGGGTATCGGCTAAAGTGATTACTGCTGCTATCCTTGCAGGTGATCTTTATCCTGCAACAGCTATCGGTATCAATCTGCCGAATGCTAACTGGATTCGTGCTCATCACGGCTCTAAGTCAGTAACAATCGGAAATATAACAGACGCTTATAATAAAGCCGCTCACGGAAACGGATTCAACGAAGAATTTGTTTATAGCGATGCTGAAATACAACTGATTGATGCCTATTCTGACTTAACGGACGAGCTGCATACGGACTTGCACGAATGTTTGGGACACGGTTCCGGTAAGTTGCTTCCGGGCGTAGATCCGGATGCATTGAAGGCTTATGGCTCTACCATCGAAGAGGCACGTGCTGATTTATTCGGATTGTATTATGTAGCCGATCCGAAGCTGGTGGAACTGGGATTGCTCTCTTCTCCCGATGCTTATAAGGCTCAATACTATACTTATCTGATGAACGGGTTGATGACACAACTGGTACGTATCGAACCGGGAAATAGTGTTGAAGAAGCTCACATGCGCAATCGCCAGCTGATAGCCCGTTGGGTATTTGAAAAAGGAGCTGCCGATAAAGCGGTGGAACTGGTGAAGAAAGACGGAAAGACTTATGTGGTTATCAATGACTATCAGAAGGTACGTCAGCTTTTCGGCGAATTATTAGCTGAAATTCAGCGCATCAAGTCGACTGGCGATTTTGAAGGTGCTCGTACATTGGTAGAAAACTATGCGGTAAAAGTGGATCCGGCTCTGCATGCAGAAGTTCTGGAACGCTATAAGAAGCTGAATCTAGCTCCTTACAAAGGCTTTGTGAATCCGAAATACGAACTGGTGACAGATGAAAACGGAACTGTTACAGATGTCACAGTTTCCTATGATGAAGGTTATGTAGAACAAATGCTGCGTTACAGCACTGATTATTCTCCGCTGCCTTCAATAAACAACTGATTTGAAATGGATATAAAAGAACAATTAAAAGATATCAAGACACAGCTCCGTCTCTCTATGAACGGGGCTGTGTCCCAAAGTATGCGTGAGAAAGGGCTGGTTTATAAACTCAATTTCGGAGTGGAACTGCCTCGTATCAAGATGATTGCCGAAAGTTATGAGAAGAATCATGATCTGGCACAGGCTCTGTGGAAAGAGGACATTCGCGAATGTAAAATTCTGGCGGGGATGCTTCAGCCGATTGAAACGTTTTATCCTGAGATAGCCGACATTTGGGTAGAAAATATCCGGAATATCGAAATAGCCGAGCTGACTTGCATGAATCTCTTCCAGCATTTGCCGTATGCTCCGGCCAAATCTTTTCACTGGATTGCAGATGAGCAAGAGTATATACAGACTTGCGGTTTTCTGACTGCTGCCCGTCTTCTGATGAAGAAAGGGGATATGACCGAACGCGCCTCCGGCGAATTACTCGATCAGGCAATCTGTGCTGTACATTCCAACAGTTATCATGTTCGTAACGCTGCTTTATTGGTTATCCGCAAATATATGCAGCATAGTGAAGAACATGCCTTTCAAGTATGCCGTCTGGTGGAGGGAATGGCTGATTCTACCTTGGAAGGGGAGCAGATGCTCTACAACATGGTGAAAGAAGAGACTGAAGAATAATTAACCCATTACTTATTTCTAGGAATTTCTTTTGCTTTCCGCAAAAAAGGCTTAACTTTGTTCGCGCTAATTTTGGCTGATGATGGAAACTCAAAACGTGAAAGATACAGTAAGGCAGATATTCACGGAATATCTCACGGCGAACGGGCATCGTAAGACTCCTGAACGCTACGCCATACTCGATACTATTTATTCTATCGACGGTCATTTCGATATTGACATGCTTTATTCACGGATGATGGACCAGGAGAATTTCCGGGTGAGCCGTGCAACTCTCTACAACACCATTATCCTCCTTATCAATGCACGACTGGTCATTAAGCATCAGTTTGGCACTTCTTCCCAATACGAAAAATCATATAATCGCGAGACGCATCATCATCAGATATGTACTCAATGTGGTAGAGTGACCGAGTTTCAGAACGAGGAATTACAGCATGCCATTGAAAATACGAAATTGAGCCGCTTCCAGCTTTCGCATTACTCCTTATATATATATGGAGTATGTAGTAAGTGCGACAGAGCTAACAAACGGAAAAAAGTAAATAACAACAATAAAAAAGAAAAATGAAAGTAGATGTTCTATTAGGATTACAATGGGGCGACGAAGGTAAAGGAAAAGTAGTCGACGTTTTAACACCTAAGTATGATGTGGTTGCTCGTTTTCAGGGCGGCCCGAATGCCGGTCACACGCTTGAGTTCGAAGGACAGAAATATGTGCTCCGCTCTATTCCTTCCGGTATTTTTCAAGGAAACAAGGTAAACATCATCGGTAACGGTGTGGTACTTGATCCGGCATTGTTTAAGGCAGAGGCAGAAGCGCTTGAAGCATCAGGTCATCCGCTGAAAGAACGTTTGCACATTTCAAAGAAAGCTCATCTGATTCTTCCGACACACCGCATTCTGGATGCTGCATACGAAGCAGCCAAAGGAGACGCCAAAGTAGGAACTACCGGCAAGGGTATCGGCCCTACTTATACGGATAAAGTGAGCCGTAACGGTGTTCGTGTAGGTGATATTCTTCATAATTTCGACCAGAAGTATGCTGCCGCAAAAGCTCGTCACGAACAAATTCTGAAGAGCCTGAATTATGAATACGATCTTACTGAACTGGAAAAAGCATGGTTGGAAGGTATCGAATACCTGAAACAATTCCATTTTGTAGATAGCGAACATGAAGTGAATAATCTGTTGAAAGATGGTAAGAGCGTTCTTTGTGAAGGAGCGCAGGGTACTATGCTTGATATTGATTTCGGTTCATATCCGTTCGTGACTTCTTCCAATACCGTATGTGCGGGAGCCTGCACCGGACTGGGAGTGGCGCCTAACCGTATCGGTGAAGTATATGGTATCTTCAAAGCATACTGTACTCGTGTAGGAGCAGGCCCGTTCCCATCAGAACTGTTTGATGAAACAGGTGACAAGATGTGTACTTTGGGACATGAATTCGGTTCTGTTACCGGACGTAAACGTCGTTGTGGATGGATCGACCTGGTAGCGCTGAAGTATTCCGTTATGATAAACGGGGTTACCAAATTGATTATGATGAAGAGCGATGTACTCGATACTTTCGAAACAATCAAAGCTTGTGTTGCCTACAAAGTGAATGGTGAAGAAATCGATTATTTCCCGTATGACATCACAGAAGGGGTAGAACCTGTTTATGCAGAGCTTCCGGGCTGGCAGACAGATATGACCAAGATGCAGAGCGAAGATGAATTCCCGGAAGAGTTCAACGCTTATCTGACTTTCCTGGAAGAACAACTTGGCGTAGAAATCAAGATTGTTTCTGTAGGACCGGACAGAGCACAGACGATCGAACGTTATACAGAAGAATAACCATTGATTTATTATATGGAGGAAAGGCGGAGATTGAAGAAAAACTCCGCCTTTTTTATTCAAGCCTTTGTAGTCTATTCTAAACACACAGAAAAATAATGTACGCCTTATGAAAACACGTTTTATTACTTTCCTTTTGTTGTTCGTCATGAACTTGGGAGCATTTGCACAGTCTCCTTATCAGCCTGCCGAAGAGAATCTGAAAGCACGGCAGGAATTTCAGGACAATAAGTTTGGTATTTTTCTTCATTGGGGGCTATATGCCATGCTCGCTACCGGTGAGTGGACTATGACAAACAATAATCTGAATTATAAAGAGTATGCCAAACTGGCAGGTGGATTTTATCCTTCCAAGTTTAATGCCGATAAATGGGTGGAGGCTATTAAAGCTTCGGGAGCCAAATATATCTGTTTTACTAGCCGTCATCACGAAGGTTTTTCTATGTTCGATACTAAGTATTCGGATTATAACGTAGTCAAAGCCACCCCTTTTAAAAGAGATATTGTGAAAGAACTGGCAGCTGCCTGTGCCAAGCAGGGAATCAAGCTTCATTTTTATTATTCTCATCTTGACTGGGCGCGTGAGGACTATCCCTGGGGACGTACAGGACAGGGGACGGGACGTTCGAACTCGAAAGGGGATTGGAAAAGCTATTATCAATTCATGAATAACCAGTTGACGGAGTTACTGACGAATTATGGTCCGATAGGTGCCATCTGGTTTGACGGATGGTGGGATCAACCTAAATCTTTTAACTGGGAATTACCAGAGCAGTATGCTTTGATTCATAAACTCCAACCGGGCTGCCTGGTGGGTAACAATCATCATCAGACGCCCTTTGATGGAGAAGATATTCAGATTTTCGAACGCGATCTGCCGGCTGAGAATGCTTCGGGACTTTCTGGACAGGAGGTGAGTCGCTTGCCATTGGAAACTTGTGAAACAATGAATGGTATGTGGGGATATAAGATTACCGACCAGAATTATAAATCTACAAAGACATTGATTCACTATCTGGTGAAGGCAGCCGGTAAGAATGCCAATCTTTTGATGAATATCGGCCCTCAACCTGATGGGGAACTTCCTGCGGTAGCTGTGCAACGCTTGGCAGAGATGGGAGAGTGGATGAAACAATATGGCGAAACGATCTATGGAACACGAAGCGGCATAGTTGCTCCGCATGATTGGGGAGTGACCACACAAAAAGGAAATAAACTCTATGTACATATCCTCGACCTGAAAGATGCAGCTTTGTTCCTGCCATTGACAGGCAAGAAGGTTAAGAAAGCAGTCTTGTTTAAAGATCAGTCTCCGGTTCGTTTCACAAAGACGAAAGCCGGTGTTTTGCTCGAATTCGCCGAGGTACCGAAAGATATTGACTATGTAGTAGAACTGACAATTGACTAATTTTTAGCTAATTCTTCATAAAAGCAAGGGGAAACTATTCTGACATTGAACGTTTCCCCTTATTTTTGGCAAACAATTTGTTTATAGATATATAGAGTAATAATTAAAATTGAAAAGTATATGATGTCTTATTGGGTATTATTTATAGGAATCGCTGTTGTCAGTTGGTTGGTACAGATGAATTTGCAAAACAAATTCAAGAAGTACTCTAAGATTCCTACAGGAAACGGAATGACAGGACGCGACGTTGCTTTGAAGATGTTGCATGACAATGGTATTTATGATGTGCAGGTTACACATACGCCGGGACGATTGACCGACCACTACAATCCTACTAACAAAACAGTGAATTTGAGTGAAGGCGTGTATGAAAGTAACAGCATCATGGCGGCTGCCGTAGCGGCCCATGAATGTGGACACGCTGTGCAGCATGCACGTATGTATGCTCCGTTGAAGATGCGTAGTGCGCTGGTTCCGGTTGTGAACTTTGCTTCTTCCATTATGACGTGGGTATTGTTGGGTGGTATCTTGCTGATAAACTCTTTCCCGCAGTTATTGTTGGCAGGTATTATCCTGTTTGCTATGACTACACTGTTCAGCTTTATCACGCTGCCGGTGGAAATCAATGCAAGTAAACGTGCATTGGTATGGTTGAGTTCATCCGGCATTACTAATTCGTACAATCATGCACAGGCAGAAGACGCTCTTCGTTCAGCTGCTTATACGTATGTAGTTGCTGCATTAGGTTCATTAGCAACATTGGTTTACTACATCATGATCTTCATGGGTAGAAGAGACTAAGAAATGAAAAAGGGAAAAGGCAGTTTTGCCAGCTTCCTTCTATAGAATAAAAAGGGATCCTCCGCAGTCTTTCCAAAGACTATGGAGGATTTTTTCAAATATATGTAAGCATTGCTCGGAAATTTGCAGTAAATTTGCACAATTAAAATTATAAACAGTAATATTATGGCAGCAAAACCAAGTATTCCTAAAGGAACTCGTGACTTTTCGCCGGTAGAA
>DXOJ01000364.1:7202-12513 GCA_019412865.1 Bacteroides sp.
GTAGAAATGGCGAAGCGTAATTATATATTCAATACGATTCGTGACGTATATCATTTGTATGGATTCCAGCAGATAGAGACTCCTTCGATGGAGATGCTTTCTACACTGATGGGAAAGTACGGCGATGAAGGGGATAAACTACTCTTTAAGATTCAAAATTCAGGAGATTACTTTTCCGGGATTACTGACGAAGAATTGTTAAGCCGTAATGCTGTCAAACTGGCAAGCAAATTTTGTGAGAAAGGTTTGCGTTATGACTTGACAGTACCTTTTGCTCGCTACGTCGTGATGCATCGTGATGAGATCACTTTCCCGTTCAAGCGCTATCAGATTCAACCGGTATGGCGTGCTGACCGTCCGCAAAAAGGACGTTATCGCGAATTTTATCAATGTGATGCTGACGTTGTAGGAAGCGATTCATTACTGAACGAAGTGGAATTGATGCAGATTGTCGATACTGTTTTCAGTCGTTTTAATATTCGTGTATGTATTAAGATAAACAACCGTAAGATTCTTTCCGGTATCGCTGAAATTATAGGTGAATCGGATAAAATCGTCGATATTACTGTAGCGATTGATAAACTGGATAAAATAGGTTTGGATAATGTAAATGCCGAACTGAAAGAGAAGGGAATCAGTGATGAGGCTATTGCTAAGTTGCAGCCGATTATTCTCCTTAGCGGCACGAATGCGGAAAAGTTGGCAACATTGAAAAATGTATTATCAGCCAGTGAAGTAGGATTAAAGGGAGTGGAAGAGAGCGAATTTATCCTGAATACATTGGAAACAATGGGCTTGAAGAATGAAATCGAGCTTGACCTGACATTGGCTCGCGGACTGAATTACTATACAGGTGCTATCTTTGAAGTGAAAGCGTTGGATGTACAGATTGGCAGTATCACAGGTGGTGGTCGCTATGATAATCTGACCGGAGTATTTGGTATGGCAGGAGTGTCGGGAGTAGGTATCTCTTTCGGTGCAGACCGTATCTTCGACGTATTGAACCAGCTCGAACTTTATCCGAAAGAAGCTGTGAATGGAACAGAAGTTCTGTTTATCAACTTCGGTGAAAAGGAAGCTGCATTCTCTATGGGTATTTTATCGAAAGTGCGTGCTGCCGATATCCGTGCAGAGATTTTCCCGGATGCAGCCAAGATGAAGAAACAGATGAGCTATGCTAATGCAAAGAATATTCCGTTTGTAGCTATTGTCGGTGAGAATGAAATGAACGAAGGCAAAGCAATGCTGAAGAATATGGAGACAGGAGAACAGAATCTTGTTTCAGCAGAGGAGCTGATTGCTACTGTGAAGAAATAAGCAGCGATGAATTGAAATTATAAAATTATTAACTGCATCCCAAAAGTTGAGCAGTTAATAATTTACTGTATATTGCGAGAGTTCGGTATTGCACCGGACTCTTTCTTTTTGACCGGGATTTAATACTTTATTTGATCTAGCATTCCATTGAGGAAAGCAATCGCTACTCCATAATTCGTCATAGGAATGTGTTGCTCCCGCGCACGTTCGATGCGGCTAAGTACGTATTTACGATTGAACATGCATGCTCCGCAATGGATTACCAGCGAATAAGGAGTCAGGTCTTGTGGAAAGTCGGTTCCGGCTACCATATCAATTTGCAGATTCTCTCCAATTCGTTTCCGTAACAAATGGGGAAGTTTCACTCTTCCTATATCTTCGGAAAGGGGAGCGTGCGTACAAGCTTCCGCTATTAGTACACGTGACGATTCCGTCAGTCTTTCAATGGCAGCTGCACTTTCTACATAATAATGAATATCACCCTTATATCCTGCGAAAAGCACAGAGAAAGAGGTTAATTCACTTCCCTTTGGCTTCTGTTCATAAATCGTTTTGAAGACCTGTGAATCGGTGATGATTAATTTTGGAGGACGGGCAAGAGCTTGCAGGGTTGCCGGAAACTTGTCAGTAGTACAAGTCACTACGAGACATTTCTTGTCCAACAATTCACGGATAGTCTGTACTTGGGGCAGAATTAGTCTGCCTTTGGGAGCCTGAATATCCTGTGGCATAACCAGAAGTACAAGGTCGTTTTCTGTAACAAGCTCTCCAGTGATACTCTGTTGACCGAAATCCGAAGGCAGCTTTTCGAGAATGGCTTGCCGGATCTGTTCAATTCCTGTCTTTTCTTTGGCGCTGATAAGTAATGGGCGTATTTTACATTCTTCCTCAATGTATGTAGCTAAGCTATCACTGTTCTCTCTTATATCTATTTTATTCAATACCAGAATGACAGGGATATTCTTCTCTTTCAATAGTGCCAGCATCTCTTTTTCATGAGAAAAGGTAGTATCTTCACATAGCAGCAATGCAATATCCGTTTTCTCAATAGCCTTTAAAGTCCGGCTGATACGCAGCTCTCCCAGTTCTCCCTCATCATCGAACCCCGGAGTATCTATAAACAAACACGGACCAATACCTTGAATTTCCATTGCTTTGGATACAAGGTCGGTAGTCGTTCCCGGAGTATCTGAAACGAGGGCGGTATCTTGTCCTGTCAATGCATTGATAAGAGAAGATTTACCACTGTTCCGTCTACCGAAAAGGGCTATATGAAGTCTGCTTGCATTTGGAGTATCTGTTAAGCTCATAATTACTAATTTATCAATCTGTTAATTCATGTACAGCCAATTGGCGCATCGACATATTAGCACATTGGCGTATTATTTAAAATCTAAAATCTCTTTGCCCTGCGGCTATGGATTTGAGGTTTCGGATAGCTATTTCCCTGATTTGGGGGTTGGGGATTCGGTCTGTTTCTTTTAGAATCAATTTCAATCCTTTCTGACGGGTATCTTCGGAAGCATAATCTTCCAGATACTCTTTCAGAGTCATCAGTGCATTGGGGCCGCAACAGTTGGCTATCTGACCGGATTTCACTAATGACATGAAACGGTCACCTGTCCGTCCTTCCCGGTAACAGGCAGTACAGAAGCTGGGGATATATCCGAGTTCTAGCAACCAATTGACCACCTCGTCCAATGTCCGGGTATCGCTTACGTCAAATTGTGCGGAATTATGATCGGGTAATTCCGTTTCAGCATATCCGCCTACACTGGTACGTGAGCCGCCGCTGATTTGTGAGATACCCAATTCGAGCACCTTTTTACGTGATTCTTGTGATTCACGTGTGGAAATAATCATTCCCGTATAAGGAACGGCAATTCGGATAACAGCTACAATCTTACTGAATATCTCATCAGAGATTGAATTCGGAAAATCTCCCGCATTAATGTCATCCGCCGAACAGATACGCGGCACACTGATTGTATGAGGACCTACACCAAATTTAGCTTCCAGATGTTCGGCATGCATTAACAATCCGATAAAATCATACCGATAAGTATTCAAACCGAAAAGCACACCAATACCTACATCATCGATTCCCCCTTCCATGGCACGGTCCATCGCTTCGGTGTGATAGGCGTAATTACTTTTCGGGCCGGTGGGATGAAGCGCTTCGTAGTTGTCCTTGTGATAAGTCTCCTGGAATAAGATATACGTACCGATACCTGCCTCTTTTAATCGGCGATAATTTTCTACTGTAGTGGCTGCGATATTTACGTTTACGCGGCGGATAGCTCCGTTTTTATGTTTGATACTGTAAATCGTCTGAATAGATTCCAGAATATATTCTATCGGATTTAGTGACGGATGCTCCCCTGCTTCAAGAGCGAGCCGCTTATGTCCCATGTCCTGCAAAGCAATCACTTCCCGGCGAATTTCCTCCTGCGTCAGTTTCTTGCGTGCAATCGTCTTATTTTTAGCATGATACGGACAATATACGCAACCATTTACGCAATAGTTCGACAAATAAAGCGGTGCGAACATGACGATACGGTTGCCATAAAACTTCTGTTTGATTTCTTTGGCGAGATGAAAGATACGTTCTATCAGGTCAGGTTGGTTACATTCCAGCAGAATAGCCGCTTCCCGGTGCGTTAGTCCCTTGCACAGAGCAGCTTTTTCAATCAGTTGTTCAATCAGGACACGGTTATCCTTATTGTTCTGCGCGTATTCCAGTGTATCCAGAATCTCTTCATGATGGATAAACTCTTCTGCTTTTGATGAATCTTTTTGGTATATCATATATTCTCTGTTTTTTCACCACGGGTTGCACAAATATCACAGATTAAGATTTAATCCGAAATAAATCTTTGTGAATCTGTGCAGTCTGTGGTGCACTTAAAGTCGCCTCTTTCAGTGGAAATCTCGTAGCCGATGGCATTCAACTGTTTTTGTAAGGCAGCCAGCCCTTCGGCAGATTCCGCTCCGAGTGAAGCTTTGTCATTATATAATTCATATTTTTTCCGTTCCTCCCGAGGAGACAAGTTAGGCATAACCACATTCGCACCTGCTAAAATGCCTCGTTCCCTGCCATCAGGAATGAGAGTGGCAAGAGCTGTTGTTGCCGGAATCAATGCGGCCGGATGCATCAGGCGGAAGATGGATAATAGAAGAATGGTCTGTTCCACCGTTCCGTTGGGATGTCCCGCAAAAGGTGTGTCATGATGCGGCAGGAAAGGTCCGATGCCAATCATTTCCGGGCGGAGCTTTTCTATAAACAATATATCCTCAATGATATGCTCTACTGTTTGTCCCGGACTGCCGACCATAATTCCGGTTCCTGTCTGATAACCGATTTCTTTCAAATCCGCTAAACATTGCAGACGTCGTTTGCCGGACATTTCCGCCGGATGCAGTTGCCGGTAATGCAACTCATTATAAGTTTCGTGACGTAACAGATAACGGTTGGCTCCGGCACGGAAGAAACGTTCGTATGCCTCACGTGATTTTTCACCGAGCGACAGCGTAATGGCACAATCCGGATACTCCTGTCTGATACGGGCGACGGTCATTTCTATCTGATCGTCTGTCAGTGCAGGATCCTCTCCTCCTTGTAATACAAAGGTGCGGAATCCCAGTTCATAGCCCTGTTTGCAACAGTTCAGTATACTCTCCTGGCTTAACCGGTAACGTTCGATATTCGGATTCCCTTTTCGGATACCACAGTAATAACAGTTGTTCCGGCAGCAGTTACTGATTTCAATCAGTCCGCGGATATAAATTTTATTTCCGAAGTGGAGGAGTGCGACTTCCTGCGCCTGTTTATTGATGTAACGCAGAATTTCTGCGTCACATCCGGTCAACAGTTGCCGGAACTCTTCCGGTGTCAGTGTTCTTTCCTGTCGTAGTTTATCGATCCATTGTTTCATAGCTCTCTTTCCGTTTGAGCAGCTCTTGTGCCAGTTGGCGACGTCCCGAAACAATGTCG
>DXOJ01000365.1 GCA_019412865.1 Bacteroides sp.
ATTCCTATAGCCAGCACCTTTTTATCAATAATCACAGTTTCTCTTTTATCATCAAGCAACTTTGCTCCTTTCTCCGAAGCAACAAGGATTTCTCCTTTATTATTAGAAAGTAAAATAGAGTTATCTTCGATGCCGGACACGACCTGTTCGAAGTTTTTGCCATCCAATAAAACTTGCCTCAACATAGAATTATGTGTTTCCTTTTTGGGTGATGGAGAATTACCCGGATATCCTTTCCAAAGAAAGCGCATTGCATCCGGAAATAATTGAGTTACATTATCATCACAATGATCTGCATTCTCCGTAAATTGATAGGTAAAGTCATAACCTGCAAAATCCATGGCACGCACCATAGCCTGATTAGCACTCCACCAATCACCAAATGAAGTCCACATATCATGTGAACCACTTTGAAAATAAAACCGAATAGGTTTAGGCTCAAATTTATGAACCAATGTAGAATTCGTAAAAGAACCTCTTAATCCGGTCAGCGAACCGCAAGAGCTATAAACACGAGTGAACTCTTCGGTATTCCAGGCAACATTAAAAGCACAGGCAGCACCAGAACTACAACCTGTAATCATCCGGTCATTTTTATTTTTCGATAGTATTATACTTTTCCCTTCGGAAGTCTTCAATGATTCGACAAAAGGCAAAAGTTCCTCTAAAACAAACTGTCCAAAACGTGGAGAAGGAGTATCATATTCGTATGTCCTGTTTGCCCGTGGACTATCCGGGTCAAAATCACCTATGACTTGTCCCGGAGAAGCAGCCACCAATATCATCATTGGGATTTCTTTACTGGATATTAGATTGGACACTACAGTATCCGCTCTATAACTCATTCCATCTTGAAACACACAGACACATGCAGGAGTCTTTCCATCATATTGTGCAGGTACATAGATGTCTACTTCACGTATCGTACCGGGAAATACAACGGACTTATCAAAACGAGCATAAATATGCTCGCCATACTCTACGCCGACTTTTTTCTTACTGTCGGCCGTTAATACATATTTATTCTGTGCCTGACAAAGACAACAGACTAAAAGCAAAAAAAGCATTAATAATTTTTGTATCATAACCCTCTATTTTTTATCGATTAATGACTTTACTCTCTATACACCCAAACAAAATTATGTAAAAAATACCATTATAGCCAACTTGACAAGATATTATTGCACCTTACAATCCAACTTCAACTCACGAATGCCCGGAGCTCAACAATATTCATGTTCACCTAAAATATAATCAGAATAACTTGATTAATTTCTGATATACACCTTAGCCTTATAAATTCCCGGAGTAGCTATCTTCTTACGACTTGCATAAGAATACGTAAAATTTTGCTCTCCCTCTGCTTCCAAAAAGCCTTTAGATGCATTCACTTCTGAAGAGTCATAAAGACGTCCTACGGCGATCAAAGCATAATTATGCCATGTCTCATCACCATTCAATAAACGGGCAGAGCTCCATTCCCCAGCTTCATAACCTCCCTCCCATATCTGTTCAAAATAGCCTATCTTATTGGGATCATTTGCCGAAATAAATACTTTAAAGTTCATCCCTGCAACCAGAAACTCATCTATATCCGTTTGTATAATCAGGCCGTAAGCCGGTTCATTATTCTTTTCATACACCACTTTTAGCGTATAATCCTTAAATGGGAACACTTGTTCCATTTCATCACCATACTTCAATATACCACGCATTTTTCCCGTACCTTGATATCGGATAATTAAAGATTGCAATTCTTGCAACACTTCATACGATTTGATTAGAAGAAAATGTTCACCCTCGTCCTCTATTGCAAATGGAGCAAAACCAATCGCATCATGTTCGGCAAAGGCATAAAAAGCTCTTCCCGGCTCCATAGTAGATTCCGGGATAAGTAAAGGATTATCCGGACGATGATATTCAGCTACTATTCGCTTAAAGTCAGGTAAATAAATATCAGGAGTCAAAATATCAAGGTGACCGGCAGCAGCTTTATAAATGTCAATAACACGCGAAACCGGTCCACCCGTAGGATATCCTCCCGGCAACTGTTCCGGATATTGCACCAGCCATGCATTGACAAACATGGGTAACGGATATTGCTCCTTTCCCACCCTAGCCACCTCATCGATATAGTCAGCGTACTGCCACGCCATAAAGAATTCTTTAGTAAAAGGCGTATCTCCAAACACCTCTTTCCATGTTCCAGCTTTCACCGAGCCCTTGCTTTCCCATATCTCTTTCACATGTTGATTCAACATATCCTTATTATCCTCCAAATAAGTCATCAGCTTTTCTGGAACCTCTTTTTCAAACCCTACTAAAGCTTGTGGACAGTAATCTATCTCCTGAAATACTCCAACCTCGTTCTCCGGTTGGATAAGAATTACCGTACGTTCCTTATCAACCTCCGACAGATATTTCATCAATGCCCCAAACGCTTTTGCATCCGCTTTCCGGGCTTCCCTACAGAAAGGAGAAATCGTTTCAATATTCTTCCCATCCTTATTCTTCACCCGAAAGAAACGTTCCGTATCTTTCTTAACCCAACCCGGCACATAACTCGATTCTCCATTCTTCCAACTGCCAAACCAAAGCAGACAAAGTCTCAAATCATTCTCACGAGCCTTTTGTAACATGACATCAACCAAATGATAATCAAAAATTCCCTCTTCAGGTTCTAACAACTCCCAAGTCACAGCTGCCAACACAGTATTCAGATTCATCGATTTGAGACGTGCCCAAACAGGTTCCATATACTCAACCGTAGAAGACGTGGAATTATGAAGTTCTCCGGCAATCATCAGAAAAGGTTCATCGTTGACCATCAACTGGACTGCTCCTCCATTTTTCTGCAAAAAAGGAATTGTTTCTTCTTTAACCCCTCCCTTATTATCGCATTGTACCATAACGGGGCACTTGCAAAAACCTGTGTTTAGCCAAATATCTTTGAGAGTCTGAATAA
>DXOJ01000366.1:0-10851 GCA_019412865.1 Bacteroides sp.
ATATTGAGCAGGAAGAACAGGAGATTTCATGGATTGAACAAGCTGATATTAGTCCGCTGCTCGATGCCATGCCTAAATTGAAAGATCTGAAAATCAAAGGAACCAATAATCTGCGTTTGGGAAAGACTTCACGGCCGGAGTTGCGGTCACTGGAAATTATCAGTGGTGGCCTGCCTACTGAAGTGGTAGAAGATATTCTTGGTTCTGATTTCCCCAATCTGGAAAAACTGATTCTATATGTTGGTGTGGAAGATTATGGATTTGAAGCTGATATTGAGATATTCCGTCCGTTGTTCTCCAAAGAACGTTTCCCGAAGCTGACTTATCTGGGGATCGTCAATTCTGAAGAACAGGACAAGATTGTAGAAATGTTCCTGGAGTCGGATATTCTTCCCCAACTTGAAACAATGGATGTTTCGGCCGGTACTCTCAAAGATGAAGGTGCCCAATTATTGCTGGATAATATGGATAAGATCGCTCATTTGAAGTTTATCAATATGCGCTACAATTATTTGAGCAAGGATATGAAGAAACAGCTGCAGAATCTTCCTATGAAAATAGATATTGCTGAAACTGAAGAGGTGGATGAATATGATGGTGAATTGTGGTATTACCCGATGATTACAGAATAGGAGATGCAGATAATCGTTGTCAGCAACTCTCTGTCCAAACGTATAGAATACTTTATTGAAGCAGGCAAACACTTGCAGACGGAAGTTCGTTTTATGACTTACGGGGAACTTTTTAACTGCTTGCCGCAATTACGGCAGGCAGTTATCAAACTGGAACCTTGTGTAAGCGATGAAACGGATTTCCAGAAATATGCGCTGTTGAATCAGGCATATAAGGAAACACTGCAACGTTTGGGCGAGATGAGGCTATCTGATGACGTGTCCTTTTTGAATACTCCCCATGCTTTGTTACGTGCTCTTGATAAAAAGGAGACTAAACAAGTGCTGATGGACAGAGGTTTGAAAGTGACTCCGATGTTACCTTCTCCCCATTCTTTTGATGAGTTGAGAGAGCTTCTTGCCGGTTGCGGTAGAGGATGCTTTTTGAAACCCCGTTACGGTTCGGGGGCGGGAGGCATTATGGCTGTTCGCTATCAACCCAACCGGAATAAATGGGTAGTCTATACTACCTTGCAACAAGTGGATGGAGTCATTCATAACACCAAACGTATCCACCGTTTGAGTACGGAAAAAGAGATGATCCCGTTGGCGGAAGCGGTGATGCAAACAGAAGCTATTTTAGAAGAATGGATTCCTAAAGAGCAGTTGCAGGGAGAGAATTATGATCTCCGGGTAGTGTGCCGGGAATCTGAAATTGATTATATCGTTGTGAGATGCAGTAAAGGAAGCATAACCAATCTGCATCTGAACAATAAGGCACATTGGTGGAACGAATTGTCTTTGCCGGAAGTAGTGCGGCAACAAATCTATTTTCAGTGTCAGGAAGCGGTTCAATCTTTGGATTTGCAATATGCCGGAGTGGATGTACTGATAGAGAGAGGAACAGATATTCCTTATATAATAGAAGTCAACGGACAGGGAGATCATGTGTATCAGGATATGTTTGCTCATAATTCTATTTATATTCAACAGATAAAAAACATAAAAAAGAGATATAACCATGCAAATAGATGAACTGCCGGCTGGCGAACAGACCCAAAATCCGAATCTGGATATGAATCAGGTGGTGGGTACTCATGATATATTGATGCTTTGCTTTGATACCTTGCGTTATGATGTCAGCAAGGAGGAAGAAGAGGCAGGAAGAACACCGGTACTGAACAGTCACGGAGGAGAATGGGAAAAAAGACATGCGCCGGGAAATTTTACTTACCCGTCTCATTTTGCCATCTTTGCAGGATTTCTGCCTTCTCCGGCGGAACCTCATTCGCTACGCAGCCGTAAGTGGTTGTTTTTCCCTGTGCAAGCTGGTACGGGACGTATTCCGCCTGCGGGAAGTTATCCGTTTACGGAAGCAACTTTTGTGCAAAGCCTTGCCAATGTAGGTTATGAAACGATTTGTATAGGAGGGGTGAACTTCTTCAGCAAGCGTAATGAACTGGGGCGTGTGTTTCCCGGTTACTTTACTAAAAGTTATTGGCTGCCGACCTTTGGATGCACGGCACCCGATAGTACTGAAAAACAAATTGATTTTGCATTGAAGAAACTCGAAAACTATCCGGAGGACAAACGGATTTTTATGTATATCAATTTTTCTGCTATTCATTATCCGAACTGTCATTATGTGGAAGGCAAAATGAAGGATGATAAGGAATCACACGCTGCCGCGCTGCAATATGTCGACAGTCAGCTACCCCGTTTATTTCAGGCCTTTCAGAAGCGGGGAAATACGCTGGTGATTGCTCTTTCCGATCATGGCACTTGCTATGGAGAGGATGGATATGAATATCATTGCATATCTCACGAAACGGTTTATACAGTCCCTTACAAACACTTTATTTTAACGAAAAAATGAATCAACCGCTACCACGATATGTAGACTATATGTATAGTTATCCACATAAAACTGCTTATCGTTCTTTTCCGTCCCCGGTTTCGCTGGTTCCTTACCTGAAACAGGTGGAAGGACAGAAAGCATCGCTTTATTTCCATATTCCTTTTTGTAGTCATAAATGTGGATATTGCAACCTGTTTTCTCTGCAAACAAATCGTGCGGATTATATCGCAACTTATTTGGAAACTCTTCACAAGCAGGCGCAACAGTTGTCTCCACTCACTACCGGACTGGCATTTGATAGTTTCGCCATTGGAGGAGGCACACCGTTGCTCCTCACTGTTCCTCAACTGGAATACTTACTGGATACAGCTGCCTTATTCGGAGTGCATCCTTCACATACCTTTACTTCCGTAGAAACATCGCCGGAATATGCCGATCCTGCCCGTTTGGACTTATTGAAGCAAGCAGGAGTGGCTCGTGTGAGTATTGGCGTACAGAGTTTCCTTGACGAAGATTTAACTGCTTTGAAAAGACGTCCCCGGCGAGACATGATTAATCAGGCGCTGGAGGCTATTCGGAAGAGACAATTCCCGTTTTTTAATATTGATTTGATTTACGGAATCAGAGGACAAACTGTGGCCAGCTTTCTTTATTCATTGGAACAGGCTCTTCTGTTTCAGCCTAACGAACTCTTTATCTATCCGCTATATGTGCGACCGGGAACGGCTATCACAGAGCGGGAATCCGATGATGTCTGTTTTCAGATGTATTGTGCCGCTTGTGATTTGTTGAAAGACAGAGGCTTTCTACAAACTTCGATGCGACGTTTTATTCATCATCCGTCTACTGATGCGGAAATCTCATGTGGGGATGAAGTGATGCTGTCGTGTGGCTCCGGCGGACGCAGTTACCTGGGTAATTTGCATTATGCCACCCGGTATACTGTTTGCCAGCGTTGTATTGCCGGAGAGATAGATGATTATATGGGCACTACTGATTTTACAGTGGCTCGTAATGGATTTATTCTTTCTCAGGAAGAACGGCGACAACGTTTCATCATTAAAAATCTGATGTATTATATGGGGCTTGATAAGGCCGAATATGAGCGTCGTTTTGGAGAATCACCGGATAATGTGCCGTTGTTTCGACAGTTAGCTGAACGGCAATGGATAGAAAATACGGATAACGGTCGTGTTTGTCTGACTTCCGAAGGAATGGCATACTCCGATTATATTGGTCAGTTGTTCATTACTCCTGAAATAAGAGAACTGATGGAAACTTATTCTTATTGAACGAAATAGAAATGGAAAACGAAAGCTCTTTACTTTCCTTCAGGCATATGTATTATCGCGGTAAATTGAATAGCTGCAACTATACCTGTTCTTATTGCCCTTTCGGCAAGAAGTCGCATCTGGCAGATACAACACAGGATGAACAGGCATGGAATCGTTTTATAGCAGCTATTGAACAATGGAAAGGGGAGCCGTTGCAGCTATTTATTATTCCTTACGGTGAAGCGTTGATCTATCGTTATTATCGGAAAGGAATGATGCATTTGGCGGCATTGCCACAGGTGTCCGGAATTTCCTGTCAGACTAACCTTTCTTTTCCGGCTAAACACTGGCTTGATGAGATTTGTGTGGCTCCCACTGTGATAAGTAAGATAAGGCTTTGGGCTAGTTTTCATCCTGAGATGACTTCGGTAGAGAAATTTGCACATCAGATTCATATACTCCATCATGCGGGAATACAGGTATGTGCCGGAGCGGTAGGAAATCCCTCTGCAAAGGCTGTACTTAATGATTTACGGAATGCTCTTTTACCGGATATTTATTTATTCATTAATGCTATGCAAGGGTTAAGGGCACCATTAAGTCAGGAAGATATTCAGTTTTTCAGTCAACTGGATAATCTTTTTGAGTATGACTTGAAGAATGCTCCGGCACAATGGGAAGTTTGTGCAGGAGGAAGGAATAATTGTTTTATCGATTGGAAAGGGGATATGTATGCTTGTCCCCGAAGCCGGGTGAGGATAGGTAATTTTTATCAAGGTGATGGAGCTGTTGTGCCGTTATCTTGCAAGAGGAAGGTTTGTGACTGTTATATTGCATTTAGTAACCTGAACAATCACCCTTTACATCGAATAATGGGAGAAGGGGCGTTCTGGCGAATACCGGACAAGCCACTTATTACGACTGTTTTCTTCGATGTGGATGGAACACTGACTGATTCACAGGGAAAAGTTCCAGAAAGTTATGCTAACGCTTTGCGATATATGGCACAGTCCGTTTCCTTATATCTTGCCACTTCTCTGTCGATGGAGCAGGCGAAGAAAAAGCTGGGAAAGGCTCTTTTCGATTTATTCAGAGGAGGAGTGTTTGCAGATGGAGGTTTATTATCTTATTCGGGGCAGATTAAGTGTTTGCCGGTGAAAGTATATCCGGAGGTAAATGGAGAATCGTCAAAAGTTACTATTCATAGTTATGAAGGAGTGGTTTACAAGTATAGTATATTGGTACGTGATAAAGAACAGAGAGAAGCTATTCTTACCCGGTTGAAAGAAAATCCCTGCCAGGTCTTTCATAAAGCTCCGCTGATAACAGTCATTCATCCTGAAGCGAGTAAAAAAGAGGGGGTACTTCAGTTATGTAAGGCTTTGGGTTTAGCTTCTGAACACACTTTAGTTGTAGGAAATTCGTTAAAGGACTGGCCGATGATGTCTGTGGTTTCTCATTCTTGTGCCGTAATGAATGCGGAACCCTTATTAAAAGAACGCGCACGTTATACGCTGAATCCGGATCGGTTGGCAGCTTTCTTTCGTTTTTCTAACGGAGATCCTATAGACCAAACCTCGTCTGATAATAGTTGATATATAGCTAGTTACATCTTCATAGGAAAATAAAAACCGGTTAAAATTTGGTAATTATGAAAACAAAGCCCATATTTGCAGCCCTGAAATAGGGACAGGCATAAAAATCCTCATCGGAGGGTGCTATAATAATAATTATAGTGCTGGATAAGATGAATGGTGCAAATCATTCGCTTGTCCGGCACTTTTTTTATGTTGTAACAAAATAAGATAAAGAGGAAAAGTATCGAAGAAACTATGAAAGAGTTAGATTTGACACAAGGAAGCGTACCGAAGGTATTGTTGCAGTTTGCAGTACCTTTTCTGATTGCCAATGTGCTCCAGGCACTTTATGGTGGGGCTGACCTTTTCGTTGTCGGACAATATGATGATTCGGCAAGTGTGGCAGCCGTAGCTATTGGTAGTCAGGTGATGCAGACAATAACAGGTATTATTCTGGGTATTACTACCGGGACAACAGTGCTGATTGCTATTGCTACCGGAGCTAAAGACAATCGACAAAGTAGCTTTTACTATCGGGTCTTCCGTATGGTTGTTTTCAATAACCGGCGTAGTGCTAACTTTGGTCATGGTGCTTTTTCATAGTCGGATAGCAGAACTGATGCATACTCCCGTCGAAGCGATGGCAGATACGAAAA
Organism: Bacteroides sp.; assembly: GCA_019412865.1. Lineage (GTDB taxonomy): Bacteria > Bacteroidota > Bacteroidia > Bacteroidales > Bacteroidaceae > Bacteroides. Next base: position 5,977 of record DXOJ01000366.1, read on the forward strand.
GCTATATTTTGGTATGCTCTCTGGGTATTCTGTTTATAGTAGGATATAATGTTGTATGTGGTATTTTGCGTGGATTGGGTGATTCTAAAACACCGCTTTATTTTGTCGGACTGGCATGTGTGATAAATATAGTGCTTGATTTTATATTGGTCGGTTATTTCCATTGGGGGGCTACGGGAGCGGCTATTGCTACTGTAACCGCACAAGGCGTCAGTTTTGGGATAGCGCTTTGGTTCTTATACCGGCACGGATTCCATTTTGATTTTTCACGGAAAGATATTCGATTGAACCGGAATCTGTCTAAAAAGATCTTGGTGTTAGGAGCACCTATTGCTTTGCAGGATGCTTTAATCAATGTTTCTTTTCTGATTATCACTGTCATTGTCAATCAGATGGGAGTCATTGCATCTGCTTCCCTGGGTGTTGTTGAGAAAATCATCGTGTTTGCTATGCTGCCTCCGATGGCTATATCATCGGCTGTGGCAACCATGACTGCACAGAACTATGGAGCGGGACTTATCAAGAGAATGAATAAATGTCTGGCTTCGGGGATTGGGATTGCTCTTGTTTTCGGTGTGTCGGTTTGCGTGTATTCGCAATTCCTGCCGGAGACTCTTACTGCTTTCTTTACGAAAGATGCTGCTGTGGTGGCAATGGCGGCAGATTATTTGCGAGGGTATAGCATCGACTGCATCGTGGTTAGTTTCGTGTTCTGCATTAATTCTTATTTCAGCGGACAAGGAAACTCGTTATTCCCGATGATTCACAGTCTGATAGCCACTTTCCTGTTCCGTATACCGTTGTCATACTGGTTCAGCCAGATAGATAGCTCGTCGCTGTTTATCATGGGATTTGCTCCACCCATTTCAACGGTCGTTTCATTATTGATCTGTATCTGGTATTTACGATATACCCAAAGGAAATTATATTTGAGTGGCACAATGATGCCTGCTATGTCGAATTAGGTGTTTTTAAGTGACATATATTAACTAAAATCTATTTTGTATGGAAGCTTATTTGAAGAAACTCTGTTTTGAGTATCAGGTGGATGAAAGAGAAGTGAAAGAGCTGTTGGCTCGAATGGAAATGGTGTATCTGGATAAAGGAGAAACGATTGCTTCTGCCACATTGCCAGAGCAGAGCTTGTACATTATTGTTTCCGGTATTTTGCATACATATACCACTCATGAAGGAGAAGAGAGAACCAATCGGTTTTTCTCTGCGGGTGATGCTGTGTTATGCTATAATTCAAGTCAGTATTCTATCAAGACACTGACGAAATGTGCTGCTTATTACATCAGTGAAGAGGAGATTGAAGAGTTGTGTGCATCTTCAATTTCATTTGCGAATCTGGTCCGTCAACTGATGGAGTATCAGTTTTACTTTAAAGAGGAAGAGGATATGAATGCCCGCAAGCTGACAGTAAGGGAAAGGTACCTCTCTTTATTGGCGGAAATTCCGGATATTCTGTACAGGGTACCATTGAAGCACATTAATCATTACTTGGGGGCAGATGTGACCAGTTTGGGATATCTGGCCGGAAGTTCTAAATAGGAAATATAACCTAGACATATTTTTCTATGTATTCCTTATCAGATGGTTCATGGCTTATTCAATCGAATCGAATTTGAAAAGTCTTTGGATTATTTGGTAAGGAATACTATTTTTGTATTCTGAATGAAAAACTCAATACCTCGATATACTTTTTATAAGCATAAGTATGGGAGTGAACTTTTGGTCGATGTAGTAGAACTGAAGTATGTGAAGAAGTTCCTGGCTAAAAGTGCTGTCCACACTCTAAATTATTATGATATTACTTTTATAACAGAAGGTAAGGGAGCTTTTTCAGTCGATAACCAAACCTATGAAGCAATTCCTCGTGACGTTCTTTTCTCTAAACCGGGGGAAATCCGGAACTGGGATACTCATCATATCACCAATGGGTATGCTCTGATTTTCGAAGAAGAGTTTTTGTCTTTCCTCTTTAAAGATTCTTTGTTTGTACAGCATCTTTCGTTTTTTCAGATAGAAAGTTCTTCATCGCTACTACATTTGTCTGATGAGCTTTATACACGCATACTTGAAACCTTGCATGATATAAAGATGGAGATTGATTCGTATCAACAGGGCGATGTACACGTTTTGAGAGCATTGCTTTATGAAGTCCTGATGTTGCTGGACCGTGCTTACCTTAAAATGACTTCGATAGAGGAGGGCAGAAGTAGGGAAGTTTCCAATAATCATGTAAGTAAATTCATGAATTTGGTTGCTACACATGCAAAAGAGCAACATTCGGTTCAATATTATGCGGATAAGCTCTGCATTACTCCTAACTATCTCAATGAGATGATAACCTCGACCATGGGGTTCAGCGCAAAACAATATATTCAGAGCAAGGTGATGGAAGAGGCTAAGAGGCTGCTTGTTTATACGGACTTTCCTATAGCTGATATTGCATTTGAACTCTGTTTTTCAACGGTTTCTTATTTTATCCGTAGCTTCCGGCAGCATACGGGAGAAACTCCGTTATTGTATCGTAAGGCGCACAAACCGTAAAAAGTGCTATTTCTACCTTTCTTTTTATTGCATTGCTTTCCTGGCATTTCTCTACTTTCGCATCAGATAATAAACCAATAATAAAAAGTAAAATGATGAGAGACGCGGAAAAAACAGTAGGCAACATGATTGATAAGCTGAAAACAGCTTTTATCGGTTCGATAGACGGTGAAGGATTTCCTACCATCAAAGCAATGTTGCAACCCAGAAAAAGAAAGGGGATAAAAACGATTTATCTGACAACAAATACGTCGTCCATGCGTGTGGCGCAATACCGTGAGAACAACCATGCGTGTATCTACTTCTGTGATACGAGATTCTTTAGAGGTGTCATGCTACGCGGTACGATGGATGTCTTGACGGATAGTGCCAGTAAAGAGATGATCTGGCAGGAGGGAGATACCATGTATTATCCGGAGGGAGTGACGGATCCCGATTACTGTGTATTGAAGTTTACTGCTATTTCAGGACGTTTCTATAGTAATTTTAAATCGGAAGATTTTGTGGTCGAATAAGGTGCAAGATGGGGTGATTGGAATGGTAATAACGGAGTGTGTCAAAACGCAGATTAACGCAAATTATCGCAGAAATAATTTTATAAGTCGTTGATTAATATATCAATATAATTGGAATAATCTGCGATAATTTGCGTTAATCTGCGTTTTATTATTCATTATGACACACCTCCTTATATAGTATCTATACTATTCCTCATAACACAATAAGTTCTGCAATTGGTTGATGATGTTTTGTTTCCATTCTTGCAGGAAGTCAGCAAAAGCGGCTTCATCTTCCAAGAATAAAGATACTATCAGGTTCTTGGCAAGAAATGGATAGCTCAATAGGCTGTAGACAGTCAGAAATACAATATGTATCGGAACCTTTTTAAGTTTACCGTCTTCCATTGCTGTCAGTATACTGTCTTTCACTTGGGATAAAGCATCTCCGAACTGAAGTTCTTTTGCAGTGGCAAGCAAGTGGTTTACATCACGCTGTATTTCTCCGCAAATGAATCTGGGAAGACAGGGATTACTTGTGAAAAGCTCAATATACTCATCCAGAATCATGCTTAGTCGCTCCATAAATGGGATATCCTGTTTTACTATATCCTGTATTTTCGGCATTAAAGACATGACTATCGAGCCGAACACGGCTTTGAACATCTTATCTTTGGTTCTGAAATAATAATGTAAAGTGGGCCGGTTGATTCCTACCGTTGCAGCAATATCACTCATGCTGGTCTCCACAAATCCTTTTTCTATAAAAAGTTGTTGGGCAGTTTTTATTATTTGCTGCTCTAAATCGCTATGTTCCGTTGTAGCCATAATTTTAGTTGTTTATGTTGTCAATAAAAAGTAATAATCTGTTTGTTATGTTCACATCGCTGACGCTACTGTCAAAGTCTAAAGATAGTATATTCATTTGAGGGCACAGCGATTTTATACGTTTTTCTATTCCTTTTTCTACAATGTGATTGGCAATGCATCCGAAAGGTTGCAAGCTAATGACATGATTGACTCCTTGGGAAGCAAAGGATAGTATTTCACCGGATATCAGCCAACCCTCTCCAAACTGGGTGCCCAGGGAGATGACTTGTTTAGCTTTTTCTGCCTTTTCAAAGATTGATTCGAACGGCGTGAAGTAATTGAAATTTTTGCCGATTTCATTCACTTTATTAATCTGCTTCTGGACTTTCTTGTATAACCAGTCGATAACAAAGTCGGGAGTGAGTTTTCGCTGCAAGTGTTGGTTCTGTCTCACTTTCAGGTTGACAAATCCCTGCATGAAGAAATCACTTATCAGTGGCGGAATCACTTCGATCTTCTGGTTGATGAGCCATGAGGTGACGTCCTTTTGAGCAAAAGGGTTGAACTTCAGGAATATTTCCCCAACAATACCTACTTTGTGACAGGATCTCTGTTCACAGATTTTGTTGAAGTCTCTGGCAGCGAGATATAAGTAGCTCAACAAGTCCTCCGGTTTATTTTTCTGGATGATGGGCTGTGCTGTATCCAGATAAAGATCGCGCAGACGGGCGGCCTGTCCCCGTTCTTTCTCACGAACGACAGCTGCATAATAGAATTTGGCAATGCAATCACTGTATAACACAGACGCAAGTATGATTGGTAAAACCTTGAGCCAGTTTACCTTAAAACCGGATTGCTCATTTTCGATACCACTGCCGAAAGCAAGTGATACCACCGGTGTATTGGTGTATCCATTCTCAATCAATGCCTTTTTTATCAGTGAAATATAGTTGCTGGCACGACATTGTCCACCGGTTTGTGTGATGGCAACGCACGTATTGGCAGGATCATA
>DXOJ01000366.1:10861-16544 GCA_019412865.1 Bacteroides sp.
AACGTCCGCTTTTAAAGGCTTTTACTATGTCGCCGACAATCAATGTTGCCGGATAACATACCTCATTATTGGAGTATTTCAATCCCCAGTCGCAAGATGCGGTGTCGCTCAACGGTAACGTTTCCATTTCATATCCGGCCACTTTCATGATGGATGGAATGAGTGGTGAAATGAAAGGCGTAAAAAATGGAGCGAGGATTTTCTTCTTTTTGTCTTTCTTGGTGAAAGGAGCAGTTGAAACAAATGGCTCGGGATCTTTCGCTTGAGAATGTTTCAAACTGAAATTCAAGCTTTCCACCAACGAGCGGACTCGTAATTTGATGGAGCCGATATTATTAACATCGTCTATCTTGAGCAAAGTAAGATTCTTGCCGTATCGTTTCAGCAAGTTACGTACTTCATCTATAAGGAAAGCATCCGGACCGCAGCCAAAAGAAGTCATCTGCATATATTGTATGTCACCCTCTTGCATTGCCGCCCACTTGGTTGCTTTCAGAATACGGTTGGTAAATGCCCATTGAGAGAGGTAATGAGTCTTTTCCAATGAAATCTCCTGCTGGCGGACAATATCATCAGTTATCACATAAACTCCCATCGCAGCAATCATGTCCGAAACCTTGTGCTGTATCAGTGGATCGCTATGGTAAGGGCGTCCGGCGAGTAAGATAATCAGTTTGTGTTTTTCCCGTCCCTCGTTCAGAACTTCCTGATTATAGGCAGCAATTTTTTCTTCGAAAGCATATTGTTCCTGTAATGCGCGTGAGAAGGCATTTTTGCATACCTCATCCCTGATACCCAAAGATTTCAGATATTCATAGCATTGTTTATACAGCAATGCTTCATCTTTGAAGGTGATAGTCGGAGCATCTATCGGTATATTCTCTTCCTGTACACTTTTGATGACTTCCGAATAACCGGAAACGATGGGGCAATTATAGCTGTTTTGCTGTTGCTTATCCTTTTTCTCGAAAACAACGAACGGCATAAATATCCGGTTGACGTTTTGCAGTGTCAGGTTACGGATATGACTGTGCACAAGTTTGGCAGGGAAGCAGATGTTATCAGACATCACCATGCCGGCAGCAGTCTCGTATTTGCTGAATGTAGAGGGGTCCGACAACTGTACCTGAATGCCGCAAGCAGTAAATAAGGTATGCCAGAAAGGGTATTCCTCATACATGTTCAGAATACGTGGAATACCTATGGTGAATAGGGGTTGTGGAATATCTGCGCTCCGGTCGAATAATAATTCCAGCTTTTTATCATACGTATTGATGCCTTTGTCCGCATGGCTTCCTTTATTGGAAAACACCTTCTCACACCGGTTGCCGGAGAAGTAATGGTTTTCACTGTTGAACGTATATCGCATGATGGCGCACTGGTTCTCGCACCCCCGGCATTGAAGTTGCTTGGAAGTATATTGTGCCCATTGGAGCATCTCGTTCAGCTCCGTCACCCGGGCATTTTCGACTTGTTTGGCATATAGGGCACAACCAAGAGCACCCATCAATTCAGGACAGTTACTGCGGAAGGTTTGTTTCCCGGTCAGCTTTTCCAGACTTCGTACGATGGAATCATTACGCATGGTTCCTCCCTGCACGACAATATGGTCGCCAAGTATCTCCGTGTCTTTTAATTGCAGAACCTTATACAGGCAGTTTTTAACAACGGAATAAGATAATCCGGCAGCTATATCCGCTACGGACGCTCCTTCCCGAAGTACCTGTTTTACTTTGGAGTTCATGAAGACTGTGCAACGTGTACCCAGATCACATGGTGCTTGCGAAAAACAAGCTGCTTTGGCAAAGTCCTCCACACTGTAATCCAGCGATTGCGCAAATGTGCTGATAAAAGAACCGCAACCGGAGGAACAGGCTTCATTGATTTCGATTCTGTTGATTACTCCGTCGTTCACAAAGATGGCTTTCATATCCTGCCCTCCAATATCCAGGATAAAAGAAACTTCTTTGCTGATATGTTTGGCAGCAGCATAATGAGCGATGGTTTCAATGATTCCCGCATCCATGTGGAAAGCCGCTTTTATCAGATCTTCTCCGTAACCGGTAGAACATCCTCCTTTTATGCGCAGGGTAGTTCCTCGTCTCCGGCATTCTTCATATAGTTTCTGCAAGCCGTTCTCTACTGTTTTTATAGGGTTTCCGTTGTTGTCGTGATAATAGGAGTAAAGGATACGATGATTGTTGTCGAGTACTACGATTTTGGTGGTAGTAGAGCCGGAGTCTATGCCGATAGTTGCTTCCTGTAATCCGGGACGCAGACTGGCATATTGAATTTTATACTGGTCTTTTTCTTTTTTCCATGACCGATATTCTTCCTCACTGTCGAATATAGGAGAAAGATCACTCTGGAAAGGTGAGGTAACACTTAGTTTGTTTTCTATTACCTGTATCAGGTTGGAGAGATGAATACTTTCTTCATTGTTCTCTGCCAATGCTGCTCCCCAGGCAGGGATCAGATTTCCTTTTTCCGGTAATATGAAATCTGTATCTTGTGACAGATTCAGATAGCTGGCAAATGCTTTCCGAAGGGCCGGAATAAAAGTCAATGGGCCACCGCAGAGTAATACCGGAGCTACGATATTGCAACCGCGTGCAAGTGTGACAGTGGTCTGTACGGCTACTGCATGGAAAATGGAAGCTGCTATATTTTCTTTAGATATATTTTTGGCTATCAGATTCTGTATGTCCGTTTTGCAGAATACTCCGCAGCGTGAAGCGATAGAGTATACCTGATTGGAACGAAGTGCTAGTTCATTCAATTCGTCGATGGAGACTCCAAGCAGAATAGCCATCTGGTCAATGAAAGCCCCGGTTCCGCCGGCGCAATTTCCATTCATGCGCAGGTCTGTAGCCTGTCCGTCCTGAAAGAAAACAACTTTCGCATCTTCTCCTCCAATATCGATCATAGTGGCTGTGTGCGGATGCTCCCGGCGCACATAGTTTGTTGCAGCTACAACCTCTTGCACAAACGGCAGAGAGCATTTCTCTGAAATTCCCATTCCAACAGAGCCCGTAATATGGAAAGATAAAGGAATATCACCCAACTGTTCCTTTATTTGATAAAGAAATCCGAGTAAACATTCTTGTATTTTTGCCTGATGCCTTTTGTATCCGGAAAACAAGACTGTAGTTCCATCTTTGTCCAATACTACCATCTTGGCGGTAGTAGAGCCTATATCTAAACCCACTTTATATGCATTCATATACCAAACATCTTAAATTAGACCTCGTGTTTGACACTTGTGTCAGACGCAAATGTATGTAAAAATATGGTAGATACGGCAAATCGTAATTGAAGTTTTGGGTTTAATTAACGAATTGGGAAAAAAGAAAGATGGAATGTGAGGGAGGAAAACGATTGTGTAAATAAAGAAGTAAATGAATGATTGTATGCTTATATTACTTGTAAGGTTGTAGCAGATCTTTTATGGTGAATCCTAGAAATCTTGTTTACTCTATTTCTGACAAAAGGAAACGTGGCTTTTAATAAACCCGGATTCTGTTTATAATAAACTTTTTGATAGTTTTAGTAAAACGGTATTCGAGTTTATTATAAACTATTGTAGAACAGTTTTAGAATCAGACGAGAGATTTTAAGCTGAATTATAAACAAAATGGGGCAATAATCATTCGACTATTGCCCCATATCGTATAGGAGTGGTATTGTAAAATACCAGGTTATTTATGATTTATGTATGATTATTTCTTACTATTTTCATGTTGCTTATACTTTTTCTTTTCTCAAAGATACAACATAAAAAGTCCTTTGTCAAGAGTCTGATGAGAAAAGTATCTTATCGGTTTTAAAAATAGAGTCCGCGTGCCATTTAGTTTTCTGTATCCGAGAGGGATTCGCTAATAAAATGATTCCAAATCATATTTTGCAGGTGATCTTCGAATTTGAGATATTCTGTAAGTTTGGCTTTTATCGGACGTGTCACATTTGACATATAAGTTTCACAGCTGTCATGCAACAAACATCCCAACTGTATATGGTTGGAAAGTCCTCGTGTTTTAGCCTCTTTGCAGCACGCGATAGAATGTTGGGCAACAGAATAAAAGAAACGGGTATGACCGTTTGCACGACAGATCAAAGACAAGGCATGAGCGATGTCTTTCATATCAATTTTTTCAGGAACAGGATGGATGGGGTCGAAATGCTTCCCCGTAAAAGTTGTAATGTAACTCATAACTATAGAATTTATAGTCATATTTTTGTAAATCTTCAAACTTTCTACAAAGTTGCCTGTTATCTTTGTATCCTAATTCAAAAGAAATTACGATAGCATGAAAAGGATTGTAATATGCATTGTTGGCATTTGTAGCTTTTCTTTCTTATCGGCTCAAAATTCGGCAGATAATGTAATGGCAGAAAGAGGGGATAGTTTGCGTATCTCTACAACAACCAATTTTAGTAGAAGGCTTGATAAATTCTCATCTTCCCGTTTCTATCAGATGACGTATATCGGCGTTCCGTTAATTGTTGGTGGCTTGATTGTAAAAAGGGAGGACGATCATTTTCGAGGTTTACGTAACGAATATCTGCCCCGTTTCAATCGTCATTTGGATGATTATATGCAATATGCCCCTGCTGCGGTGATGCTTGGTATGAAAGTAGCTGGAGTACAAAGTCGCAGTTCATGGGGTAGAATGCTCGTTTCCGATGCTTTTTCTGCACTGCTGATGGGTGGTGTGGTAAATACTTTGAAGCAAACGACGAATGTCGAGCGTCCGGATGGTTCAAACAAACACTCTTTTCCATCCGGACATACGGCTACGGCATTTATGACTGCTACCATGTTTACTAAGGAATACGGACATAAAAGTCCGTGGGTAGGTGTCGGAGCATATAGTGTGGCTACTGCAACCGGTCTTATGCGGATGGCAAACAACAAGCATTGGTTAAGTGATGTATTGACGGGTGCAGGAATCGGAATATTGTCAACGGAAGTGGGGTATTACTTTGCTGATCTGATATTCAGGGAAAAAGGGATCAATAGGTTTGCGAATGAAAATATGTTCGACAGGATGGACAAGCCTTCATTTGTCAGTTTGTATCTCGGGTTGAATATTCCGTTGAGCGGTTATGATATTGACGAAGAAATGGAGTTCCGTACTTCATCAGGCAGTTCGGCCGGTGTGGAGGGGGCCTATTTTTTTAATCCGTATGTAGGCGTTGGAGGACGATTCACAGTTTCCAATACTTTGATTATTGTCAATGAAGAACGGGCAGAGAATAACACCTTTGATGCGATATCACTTTGCGGAGGAAGCTATTTTTCATATCCGTTGTCTTCACGATGGCTGATAGGCAGTAAACTTCTGGGTGGATACGTGCATTATCCACAATTGGAATTAACTGACCGGTCGGTTTCTTCAAGAAGTGGTTTCTGCATGGGAAGTGGGGTTTCCTTGACGTTCAAAGCAAAGGAATATTATGGAATCCGTTTTTTTCTCGATTATAACTTGCTTCCGTCACATAGCAGAAACAGTGGTGAGTATATGAATATGCTTACTTTGGGGTCATCATTTATGATTACGTTCTAAATCGTAGTATATTTAATTCTTTTATTGGCAATATAATTCATTTCATTCGAATTATGTACGGTTCTTTATTGCAGAATCGGGGATTTGGGTACAAAAATCCGTAATTGATATACAAT
>DXOJ01000367.1:0-1092 GCA_019412865.1 Bacteroides sp.
GGGCACTTCAACAGTGCCCAAATTAAAGGGTATGCCCTTAATTGAGTGCTTACAATTCTCTAAAAGAAAGGATGAAAGGGAAGAAACGAATTATAGTAACTCTGCTGTTTTTTATCAACATTATTATGTTGGTGGCAGCGGTTATTCCCCATCATCATCACCCCAACGGAATGATTTGCATGAAGCAGGACTTGCCTGTAGAACAGCAATGTCCCACGCATCATCATCACCCGGGAAACGACTCATGTTGCAGCAGCGAATGTATGACTCGTTTCTACTCTCCCACTCCATCCATACATACGGATAGCGGACCGGATTATGTATTCATCGCTACCTTATTCACGGATGTAATCATCGAACATTTATTACGACCGCAAGAGAAACGGATTAAAAACTATTACGTTTACCGAGACTCCCTGCATGGTACGGATACTCATCGTACCACTTCTCTTCGTGCCCCTCCCTACTCTGTTTTTGCGTAAAAGCGTAAATGCAAATTAGTTGCATCTGCGCTACCTTATCTTTGTAGCGTAAAAAGAAAACAGTAAAATTTAGTAGGAAAATATCATTATGAAAAAACTTATTTTCGTGGGAATCCTGGGCTTATTCGTGCTGGGATCCTGTAATAATAGTACCGTCACACACACACACGATGAACACGATCATGCCGCGGAAGGACATAATCACGAGGCAGAAGGACCCGATCATTCCCATGAAGGCGAATGTAACGGAGAACACAATCATGAAGCAGCCGATGAACACAACGAAACTGCCGAAGCCCACAGTGATGAAATCATTCTTCCGAAAGCGAAAGCTGAAGCAGCCGGTGTAAAGGTGAGCGTTATTGAACCTGCACCTTTCCAGCAAGTGATTAAAACCAGCGGACAGGTGCTGGCTGCTCAAGGGGATGAATCGGTTGCCGTAGCTACAGTAGCCGGCGTGGTATCTTTCCGTGGAAAAGTAACGGAAGGAATGAGCGTCGGCAGCGGCACTCCGCTAGTCACTATTTCTTCAAAGAATATCGCCGATGGTGATCCGGTGCAACGTGCCCGCATTGCCTACGAGGTATCCAAGAAGGAATACGAACGTATG
>DXOJ01000367.1:1102-15709 GCA_019412865.1 Bacteroides sp.
GTATGAAGGAGCTTGTTAAAAACAAGATCGTATCCGACAAGGATTTTGCACAAGCGGAGCAAAGTTACGAAAACGCCCGTCTTAGTTACGAAGCTCTTTCCAAGAATCATTCGGCTATCGGACAAAGCATTACGGCTCCTATTGCCGGATATGTGAAAAGTATTCTCGTGAAAGAAGGTGACTATGTGACAATCGGACAACCGCTGGTAAGCGTGACGCAGAACCGTCGTCTTTTCCTCCGTGCCGAAGTGTCGGAAAAGTATTACCCGTATCTCCGCACCATCAGTTCCGCCAATTTCCAGACTCCTTATAATAATCAGGTGTACGAGTTGAAAGCATTGAACGGTAAACTTCTCTCTTTCGGAAAAGCTGCCGGAGACAATTCTTTTTATGTGCCTGTCACTTTTGAGTTCGACAATAAAGGGGAAGTGATTCCCGGCTCATTCGTAGAGGTATTCCTGCTTTCTTCAGCAATGGAAAACGTGATTTCTCTTCCGCGCACCGCGCTGACAGAGGAACAAGGCATATTCTTCATATATCTGCAACTGGACGAAGAGGATTATAAAAAACAGGAAGTAACGATAGGAGCCGACAACGGCAAAAGCGTTCAAATCCTGACTGGTGTAAAGGCTGGCGACCGTGTAGTGACCGAGGGTGCTTATCAGGTTCGACTGACAAGCGCAAGCAATGCAATCCCGGCACACAGCCACGAACACTAAAGAGACCAGGCGTTGCAACCGTTTTTTTGTGCGGCGCATCTATCAAGTTATTTATAACTCTCAATTAATGAAATATCATGCTTAATAAAATTATACATTACTCCCTACACAACCGGTTGGTTGTAGTTTGTGCGGCCATCCTCCTGCTTATTGCGGGAACGTACACCGCCATGCATACGGAAGTAGACGTATTCCCCGACCTAAATGCACCTACGGTAGTAATCATGACCGAGGCGAACGGTATGGCTGCGGAAGAAGTTGAACAGCTCGTTACTTTTCCTGTTGAAACTGCCGTAAACGGAGCTACGGGTGTGCGTCGTGTCCGCTCTTCCTCTACTAACGGATTTTCCGTTGTTTGGGTAGAATTTGATTGGGGAACGGATATTTATCTCGCTCGTCAGATTGTTAGTGAGAAATTAGCGGTGGTCAGCGAATCACTGCCGGTCAATGTCGGCAAACCGACTCTTGGACCACAGTCTTCTATCCTAGGCGAAATGCTCATCGTCGGTCTGACTGCCGACTCCACTTCCATGCTCGATCTTCGCACGATTGCGGACTGGACCATCCGTCCACGCCTGCTGTCTACCGGAGGAGTGGCACAAGTGGCTGTGCTCGGAGGAGATATCAAAGAATATCAGATTCAGCTAGATCCCGAACGGATGCGTCATTACGGCATCTCGATGGGAGAAGTGATGGCTGTAACACAGGATATGAACCTAAATGCCAATGGAGGTGTGCTCTATGAATTCGGAAATGAATATATTGTACGTGGCGTACTCTCCACTTCGAAAACAGAGCAACTTGGCAAAGCGGTAGTAAAGACAGTGAATAACTTCCCTGTCACGCTGGAAGATATTGCAAACGTAACTATCGGCCCGAAGGCTCCGAAGCTGGGTACTGCTTCAGAACGCGGCAAATCTGCCGTCCTGATGACTGTTACCAAGCAACCGGCTACCAGCACACTGGAACTGACGGACAAACTGGAAGCATCTCTGAAAGACCTCCAGAAAAATCTGCCGCCGGACGTAAAAGTTTCAACAGACATATTCCGTCAAAGCCGCTTCATCGAAAGCTCCATCGGCAATGTGAAGAAATCACTCTTTGAAGGAGGTATTTTCGTTGTCATCGTGCTTTTCCTGTTCCTGGCAAATGTACGTACTACGCTGATCTCATTGGTGACACTACCACTTTCCCTGCTCGTTTCGATCCTGACTTTACACTACATGGGGCTGACAATCAACACCATGAGTCTTGGAGGTATGGCGATAGCTATCGGTTCATTGGTAGACGACGCCATTGTCGATGTGGAAAACGTATATAAACGACTGCGGGAGAACCGCCTGAAAGTGGAAGCAGAAAGACTAAGTACGCTCGAAGTGGTATTCAATGCGTCGAAAGAGGTGCGCATGCCTATCCTTAATTCAACGTTGATTATTGTAGTCAGCTTTGTTCCGTTATTTTTCTTGAGCGGCATGGAGGGCAGAATGTTGGTTCCACTAGGTGTTGCTTTTATCGTGGCCCTGTTTGCGTCTACGATAGTTGCCCTGACACTGACTCCGGTGCTCTGCTCTTATCTATTAGGAAGCAATAAGACGAACAAGGAACTGAAAGAAGCTCCTGTTGCCCGCTGGATGAAAGGGATTTATGAAAAAGCACTGACTTGGGTACTGGCACATAAACGTGTGACTCTCGGAAGTACAATCGGACTTTTTGTAGTTGCCCTCGGAGTGTTTTTCACACTTGGACGCAGCTTCCTTCCTTCGTTCAATGAAGGATCGTTTACTATCAATATCAGTTCTCTGCCGGGTATTTCGCTGGAAGAAAGCAACAAAATGGGACATCGCGCCGAAGAGTTATTGATGACGATTCCCGAAATACAAACGGTAGCCCGGAAAACGGGACGTGCCGAATTGGATGAACATGCGTTAGGAGTCAATGTTTCTGAAATAGAGGCTCCGTTCGAATTGAAAGACCGCTCGCGCAGTGAACTGGTAGCGGATGTACGTGAAAAACTAGGTACAATCACCGGAGCAAACATAGAAATCGGACAACCGATCAGCCACCGTATCGACGCAATGCTGTCGGGTACGAAAGCGAATATCGCTATCAAGTTATTCGGTGATGACCTGAATAAGATGTTTTCACTCGGTAATCAAATCAAAGGAGCGATCAGTGACATTCCCGGTGTTGCCGACCTGAACGTGGAACAACAGATCGAACGTCCGCAGCTGAAAATACAGCCTAAACGGGAAATGCTGGCTAAGTTCGGTATTACCCTGCCGGAATTTTCGGAATATGTGAATGTAGCTTTGGCTGGAAAAGTGATCTCACAAGTGTATGAACAGGGGAAGAGTTTTGACCTGATCGTAAAAGTGAAGGAGGATGCCCGGGATGAGATGGAGAAAATCCGTAACCTGATGGTAGACACGAACGACGGCCGCAAGGTTCCTTTGAGCTATGTAGCGGAAGTGGTATCGGCCATGGGTCCGAATACGATCAACCGCGAGAATGTGAAACGTAAAATTGTCATTTCCGCCAATGTGGCCGATCGTGATTTGCGCAGTGTCGTGAATGATATTCAGAAACGCATCGACACATCGGTACAATTACCCGAAGGTTATCATATCGAGTATGGTGGACAGTTTGAAAGCGAGCAGGCTGCCAGCCGGACGTTGGCGTTGACTTCATTTATCAGTATCGTGGTTATCTTCCTGTTGCTGTACAATGAGTTCCGCAGTGTGAAAGAATCCGGGGTTATTTTGCTGAATCTTCCGCTGGCATTGATCGGTGGTGTCTTTGCCTTGGTGATTACAACAGGGGAAGTCAGCATTCCGGCTATCATCGGTTTCATCTCTTTATTCGGTATTGCAACCCGTAACGGTATGCTGTTAATCAGTCACTACAACCATTTGCAACAGGTAGAGGGTTTGAACGTGTACGACAGTGTAATTCAAGGCTCTCTCGACCGTCTGAATCCGATTTTGATGACAGCATTGTCTTCTGCACTGGCACTGATCCCATTGGCACTTGCCGGTGATTTGCCCGGTAACGAAATCCAGAGTCCGATGGCTAAAGTGATTTTAGGAGGATTATTAACGTCTACTTTCCTGAACGGTTTTATAGTTCCGATTGTTTATCTGATGATGCACCGGAAAAAGGTTCAGGAAAGCTTGTAACAAATAAAGAAAATCAGAATGAAACAAATCATAATCATAAGCACTGCACTTCTGTTCTTAGCCATAGGCAGAGTGCAAGCCCAAAACGGAATTGACCAGGTATTGAAGAATATCGAAACGAACAATAGGGAGCTGCAGGCAAACGAGCAACTGATTACTTCGCAGAAGCTGGAAGCCAAAACGGATAATAACTTGCCTGACCCTACTCTTTCTTACGCGCATCTATGGGGAGCGAAAGATAAAAACGAAACAATCGGTGAACTGGTTGTTTCACAAAGCTTTGATTTCCCCAGTCTATATGCTACACGTAACAAGTTGAACCGCCTGAAGGCAGGAGCTTTTGACAGCCAAGCGGATGTTTTTCGTCAGGAGAAGCTGTTACAGGCAAAAGAACTCTGCCTGGATATTATTATGCTCCGTCAGCAAAAGCATATTTTAGAGGAACGTCTCCGCAATGCGGAAGAGCTTGCTAGAATGTATGCCAAGCGTCTCCAAACAGGAGATGCAAATGCGCTCGAAACCAATAAAATCAACTTGGAACTACTGAATGTCAATACGGAAGCGTCTCTGAACGAGACGGCACTCCGCAATAAACAGCAGGAGTTGAATACACTGAATGGTAATATTCCGGTGGTCTTCGAAGAGAACCAATATCCGGCTATACCGCTCCCGAGCGATTACCAAATGTTGAAATCGGAAGTCATGGCAACGGACCGTACTCTAATGGCACTAGGCAACGAGAGTCTCGTTGCACGTAAACAAATCGCTGTCAATAAATCCCAGTGGCTGCCGAAGTTGGAACTCGGCTACCGTCGGAATACGGAAACAGGTGTGCCTTTCAACGGTGTAGTAGTAGGCTTCTCCTTCCCGCTTTTCGAAAATCGGAATAAGGTGAAAATTGCTAAAGCGCAGGCACTCAACATCGACTTGCAAAAGGATAATGCTACCCTGCAAGTGGAATCTGAATTGGCACAGCTTTACCGGGAAGCAAAAACGCTGCATGCTTCAATGGAAGAATATAGCAAGACTTTCCAGTCGCAACAAGATTTGGCATTGCTGAAACAAGCTTTGACAGGTGGACAAATTAGTATGATCGAGTACTTCGTTGAAGTGTCGGTGATCTATCAAAGTCATCAAAATTATCTGCAATTGGAAAATCAGTACCAAAAGGCAATGGCACGGATTTACAAAAGCAAGCTATAAATAGTACATAAAACCCTTTAGGCATGGATTACGCTGAACATACTAATTTCTATTTTTAAGTTATGTATTCAGTGTAATTCATGCCTAAATATATATTCCATAGATCTCCCCTCCTCTTCTCTCATTTTCTTCAAATTCCGACCGGATATTTCAAAACAATACATTACATTTGCAACGAACATAAAATCTGAATTATGAGACCTAAACATTTCTATTTATTCATGTTATGCTGCATCCTTACGCTACTAAGTGGCTGTAAAGATGATGACGACAATCCACTGCGTTTTTACAACAGTGAATACGAAGTACCTATGGGTGGCAGACGTTACCTCGGCCTGGAAAGCGGAAATGGTGACTACTCACTTGCAGTGAAAGACACACGCATCGCAAGTGCCGGAACTGAAACAGGCTGGAGCGGAGTACCTGCCGGACGTATGATTTATGTAACCGGTATCCTCACCGGAACGACTTATCTGACAGTAACAGACAACGCCACACAAGAAACCTGCACTTTACCAATCAAGGTGGTCGATAATTACGAAAATATAAAGTTGCTCCGCAGCTACTTGTCTAACTTACCCAACGGAGATGCGAATCTTCTACCCGGTATTTCCGACATTTTTCTGATTAACAACCACGCACGGGATGCTTATTTTTTCAAACAGGGAGAACAGACCGCCTTTTCATCCGGACTTGAATTAATAACCCAAGGAAGTTACAAACTGGAAAAAGAAGAAAGAGACGATGAGAAAGTGACACTAACCCTCACTTTTTCGGAAGATATGGCAACACCTGTTTCCAATCATAAATTCATTATATGGGGAAACTCATACTTATTTCACCGGTTGGATAAAAGCCTAAATCTGAACTGGAACACTCCGCCCATTGGAGAAACGCGGACATCACCTGCACCTCCTCCTTCCTACACGCTGGAAGAAATAGCTGAAGGCACAGAAATCGGAAAAGGCAGACAGCTTAGCTTTAGTCTTTCCCAACAGGAAATGCCTGCGGGAATACTGCCTTAATCAGTAACGTCTTCTGACAAGATGCGTATATTTTCCGGTAAGTATCCACTACGGATGCGCCATTCTTGCGGATAAAGATTATTGGCACGATTACCGATATTCTTCACAAATCCGAGAGGGATATGCCGATAAGTGAGCAAAACATACCCACGAGGGGCTGTTGCCGGTAAGGTAATGGCCTCTTTTCGTAAATAAGTGATAGCCTGTTCATAACTTATTTCTTCCATAGCGAATGCTTCCCGACACAAAAGGGAGGTACACATTGCCAATGCATGGTTAGGGATCAAATCCTTTCCTTTCACCTCGCCTATCTCAATCCCTGCCGACACGATTTTCAGGCTTTGCTTCATCATCGTCAATTCATTAGTGTAGTACTGCGAAAAAGCCCGGATATTTGTTCCTTCCGCCAATAAAAGATACTTGTCCGAATTTTCATCATTCAACCAGCTTTTAGCCATATTCAGATGTTCTTTCGATACAGGAGAAGATGCTGCTGTTCCTTTCTTATCCTTCTTCTTGAAAACTTTCTCTTTCGCGAAAGAAGATACCGGGATCTCTTCTTCCGTCTCCGGCTTACGAAAAGCCACCAGAAAAAAGCCTTCACCTTTCGTCTTATGAGGAAAAAAATGATAGACGGGAATAAAAGATTTAGAATGATCCCCTTTATCTGACAAAAGATCTCCTGTTATATTCCAATTCTCCTGCACCTGTACAGTTAACGGTTCGCCTCCATACTCTTGTTGAATCCAACGTGCATTCTCTTCATCCTCTTTTGTATTAAATGTACACGTACTATATATAAGAATACCTCCGGGCTTCAACGCATCCCAGATATCCGCAATAATCCGTCGCTGGCGCTGCCAACAGATTTCCACATTCTCGGGGCTCCACTCTTCCACAGCTACCGGGTCTTTACGGAACATACCTTCACCGGAAC
Organism: Bacteroides sp.; assembly: GCA_019412865.1. GTDB lineage: Bacteria > Bacteroidota > Bacteroidia > Bacteroidales > Bacteroidaceae > Bacteroides. Next base: position 8,163 of record DXOJ01000367.1, read on the forward strand.
AGGGAACATCTGTAAGAATCACATCAAAGAAAGAGGGTAAAGCCAAAAAATCTGCCGGATCATTATTGGTCACTACCACATCCGGATGTCCCCACTTCGTCAGGTTTTCAGCAAGAATCTGCGAACGATTCCGGATTACCTCATTGGCTACCAACAGACTCCCTTCGGGAAGTATACTACGGGCATGAGTCGATTTTCCACCGGGAGCCGCACAAAGATCCAACATCTTCACCGGTCCGGTGATATATTGCCGGAGTACCTGCTCCACAAACATGGAAGAAGCTTCCTGAACATAATAACAGCCTGCATGGAATAAGGGATCGAACGTGAAAGTGAGACGCTCCTCCAAATAGAATCCTTCGGAAGACCAAGGTACTTTATCCGATAAAGAATGATTGATTTTCAATTGATTCAACCGGATGCTAACCGATGGTTCCTGTTGGAGGGCAACGGCCAGTTTGTCGTATTCTTCATCGCCCAATAGAGCGCGGGTGTAGTCTATAAAAGAAGCAGGTAATTTCATCTTTCGGTTATTAATTTCCGCAAATATCAAAAATATTTCGTCTCTTTGCAACTTTCTATGATATTAACTACGTCTAACAGATAAAGAAATAAATTAAAAAACTATTGATATGAAAAATTTTCTATTAGCATTGATGGTTGTACTGACCACTTGCACACTGGCTGTTGCCCAGACTACCGTTGTTCGTGATTCCATCGGAAAAGTAAAAGTAATTGTAGCTAAAGACAATAAAGCAAATACGAACAATACTGCTGTCACAGTGATTGGCGTAGATACAGTGAACGCTGATTCTACAGAAGTAGATACAGGCTCAAGTAATGTAAATACCACTCATGGCAAAGCCAGCTTCACATTCGAGTCGGATGACAGTGATTTCCCCTTCAATAATGTTAGTGCCGGCGGAGGTATTCTGGTAGCAATCATAGCAATCGTTGCCGTATTCGGATTTCCGGTATTCATTCTATTTGTAATTTTCTTCTTCCGTTACAAAAACCGTAAAGCACGTTATCGCCTTGCCGAACAGGCACTTGCTGCCGGCCAACCGCTTCCGGCAGAGTTTATCCGCGAAACCAAAACAGTCGATTCGCGTTCACAAGGCATCAAGAACACCTTTACTGGTATCGGTCTTTTTATCTTCCTCTGGGCAATCACCGGTGAATTTGGAATTGGAGCTATCGGCTTACTCGTTACATTCATGGGCATCGGACAATGGATTATCGGTAGTAAACAACAGACTCAAGACGCAAATGCTACCAGGATATATACAGGCAATAAGGATGAAAAAAAGAACCCGAATAACGTTAAAACCGATAGTTTTGAAATCATCCCTTCCGAATCCGAAGAGAAAGACAATGGAGTAAACGAAGAAAAGAACGACGAGAATAAATGAGCCAACTCAATGATATATCGTTAGTCGCACAGGTCGTGGTGTTCAAAAACACCAGGGCCTTCGACCAGTTGGTGAAGGAGTATCAGGCGCCCATCCGGCGATTCTTCCTGAACCTGACTTGCGGCGACAGCGAATTGAGTGACGACCTTGCGCAAGATACATTTATCAAAGCGTATACGAACATTGCCTCTTTCCGGAACTTGTCAAGTTTCTCTACGTGGCTATATCGTATTGCTTATAATGTTTTTTATGATTATATTCGCAGCCGGAAAGAGACAGCCGACTTGGATACAAGAGAAATAGACGCCATCAACAGCACCGAACAGGAGAATATCGGGCAAAAAATGGATGTCTACCAGTCACTCAAAATGCTTAAAGAAGTGGAAAGGACCTGCATCACGTTGTTCTACATGGAGGACATTAGTATCGACAAAATTGCAGGGATTGTAGGAGTACCGTCAGGGACAGTGAAAAGCCATCTGTCACGCGGGAAAGAAAAATTAGCAACGTATTTAAAACAAAACGGTTATGACAGAAATAGACAATGATAAGCTCTTGCGCGATTTCTTCGCAGAAAACAAGCAGGAAATAGCAGATAACGGATTCAGTCGCCGTGTCATGCACCACTTACCCGATCGTAGTAATCGCCTGGCTCGTATCTGGAGCGCTTTCGTGATGACTGTGGCGGCCGCACTTTTTGTATGGTTAGGCGGATTGGAAGCAGCTTGGGGAACCATAAGAGAAGTATTTATCGGTATGATTAATCATGGCACTTCCAGCCTTGATCCGAAGTCAATTATTATCGCAGCTGTTGTACTATTATTCATGGCTACACGAAAGGTTGCTTCGATGGCATAATTAACTCCTGGAAAGAAGTTATTTCGTTAAAGAATGATAAATTTGCCCTTGTTAGCAAAGGAGCCCAAACTTAGATATCGTATCTTTGTTCTTCTGTAAACTAAAAGAGTGAGAAGAGTTTTGAAATTACGTATATTTATTTTATTTCTGTTCCTGCCTATATTGAGTGTTCAGGCAGGTATCATCGACAGTCTGATGATACATCCCAGGGACTCAATCGGATTAACCAGCGATTCCCTTGTGCTACGCTATTTACAAGAATCGGGAATCCCTATATCTGATAATAATAAGGTAAAACTGCTAAAAAGCGGACGGGAGAAGTTTATCGATTTGTTTGAAGCCATCCGGGAAGCTAAACACCACGTCCATCTGGAATATTTCAACTTCCGAAATGACTCCATCGCCAATGCTTTATTTGCCCTGCTGGCCGAAAAAGTGAAAGAAGGGGTCGAAGTACGAGCTATGTTCGATGCATTCGGTAACTGGTCGAACAACAAACCACTTAAAAAGAAACATCTCAAGAAAATACGTGAACAAGGAATCGAGATTGTCAAGTTCGATCCGTTCACTTTCCCTTATATCAATCACGCTGCCCATCGCGATCACCGGAAAATAGCTGTCATCGATGGAAAAGTGGCTTATACCGGTGGTATGAATATCGCTGACTACTACATTAACGGACTACCCAAAATCGGAACCTGGCGTGATATGCACACACGCATTGAAGGGGATGCCGTCAATGATCTGCAGGAGATATTCCTAACGATCTGGAATAAGGAAACCAAGCAGAATGTAGGTGGAGCCGCTTATTTCCCCCAACATGAGGAACAAACGGACAGTACGAATATTGTGGTAGCAATCGTAGACCGTACCCCGAAAAAGAATAGCCGTATGTTAAGCCACGCTTATGCCATGAGCATCTATTCGGCCCAAAAGAATGTTCATATCGTCAATCCTTATTTTGTACCGACTTCTTCTATCAAAAAGGCGTTGAACCGGACAATCGACCGAGGCGTAAATGTTACAATCATGGTTTCTTCTGCCTCCGATATCCCGTTTACTCCGGATGCCGCACTTTATAAGTTGCACAAACTGATGAAAAGAGGAGCTACTGTCTATATGTATAACGGTGGATTTCATCACTCTAAAATAATGATGGTGGATGATTTGTTCTGTACAGTTGGCACTGCCAACCTGAACAGCCGCAGCTTGCGCTATGATTACGAAACTAATGCCTTTATCTTTGATACCCAAATAACGGGTGAATTAAATACAATGTTCCGGGATGATATTGAGCATTGCACTCAATTGACGCCTGAATTCTGGAAAAAGCGCTCACCGTGGAAGAAGTTCGTCGGCTGGTTTGCTAATTTATTCACTCCATTTTTGTAATTTTGTGCGGAGAATCATTTTCACCACAACTTATTCATTATGAAACAATATCTGGATTTACTCAATCGTGTACTAACCGAAGGTACAGAAAAAAGTGACCGTACCGGAACCGGAACCATCAGCGTTTTCGGTCATCAAATGCGTTTTAATCTTGATGACGGTTTCCCGTGCCTGACAACCAAAAAACTACATCTGAAATCAATCATATACGAATTGCTTTGGTTTCTGCAAGGTGATACTAATGTGAAATATCTTCAGGAACATGGAGTGCGTATCTGGAACGAATGGGCGGATGAAAACGGCGACTTAGGACATATTTATGGTTATCAATGGCGTTCATGGCCTGACTATAACGGTGGATTTATCGACCAGATCAGTGAAGTGGTGGAAACAATCAAACATAATCCGGATTCGCGCCGTATCATTGTAAGCGCTTGGAACGTAGCGGACCTGAATCATATGAATTTACCTCCCTGCCATGCTTTCTTTCAGTTTTATGTAGCAGACGGACGGTTAAGCCTGCAACTATATCAACGCAGCGCTGATATTTTCCTTGGCGTTCCTTTTAATATTGCTTCATACGCATTATTGCTGCAAATGATGGCACAAGTGACGGGATTGAAAGCCGGAGATTTCGTCCATACCTTTGGTGATGCGCATATCTACCTGAACCACTTGGAACAAGTGAAGCTCCAATTATCACGGGAACCTCGTCCATTGCCACAAATGAAGATCAATCCGGATGTGAAAAGTATCTTCGACTTCAAATTTGAGGACTTTGAATTAGTGAACTATGATCCGCATCCGCATATTGCAGGAATAGTAGCCGTGTAACTTTATGAGTAAAATATCTATCATTGCTGCCGTAGACCGCCGTATGGCTATCGGCTTCGAGAACAAACTTCTTTTCTGGTTACCCAATGATTTGAAACGTTTCAAAGCATTAACTACCGGAAACACCATACTGATGGGACGCAAAACTTTCGAGTCACTACCGAAAGGCGCATTACCCAATCGCAGAAACATCGTTTTATCTTCCAACCCGGCTACAGAATGTCCCGGTGCGGAAGTTTTCCCTTCACTCGAAGCAGCTTTGCAAAGTTGTAAAGAGGAGGAACACATTTATATTATAGGAGGAGCAAGTATTTATCAGCAGGCCCTTTCTTTCGCTGACGAACTTTGCCTGACAGAAATAGATGATATGGCTCCCGAAGCCGACGCCTATTTTCCGGAAGTATCGCCAGAGATGTGGCAAGAAAAAAGCAGAGAAGCTCATCCTGCGGATGAGAAACATCTCTGCTCCTATGCTTTTGTTGATTACGTGAGAAAATAACGATTAATCTTCATCTTCTATGTCGACCATGATTGGCATCTGCCGCTTAATGGCTTCATGGAAGGAGATTAATGTCTCGGTACGCGCCAAACCCAATGGTTGCAACTTATCGTGAATAATACTCAATAAGTGATGGTTATTCTTTGCGTAAATTTTGATAAACATATCGTATTTTCCGGTAGTGAAATGACATTCCACCACTTCGGGGATAGCTTCTAAAGCTTTTGTTACCGAATCAAAGGATTCCGGATCTTTCAGATATATACCAATATAAGCGCAAGTCTCATATCCGATTTTCTCGGGGTCGATGACATATTCCGAACCTTTTAATATACCTAAATTAGTAAGCTTCTGAATACGCTGATGGATTGCAGCGCCGGAAACATTACATGCTCGTGCTACTTCCAAAAAAGGAATACGCGCATTCCCTGCAATCAGTTTCAGAATTTGCTCATCTAAAGCATCTAATTGATGATGTCCCATTTTTGAATCAAATTGTTTTTATCAATGAATCTTTTATGCAAAGTTAGCGATTTTTCGACAACAAATACTATAATCTATTACTTTTATTTGCAGAAAGCGGATAAGTCAACAATAGTTCGTACCTTTGCGAAAAACATAAATATACCATTAATATGAAACATATTTGCTGTATTATTCTGTGTTTCTGTACTTCTATAGGAAGTTATGCACAGAATTTTGCTGATTATTTTCAGAACAAAACATTGCGAGTGGATTATATCTTTACCGGGGATGCTACACAACAGGCTATTTATCTGGATGAGCTATCACAACTTCCTACCTGGGCAGGACGTCAACATCATCTTTCGGAACTTCCATTGGAAGGCAACGGACAAATTATAGTGAAAGACCTTGCCAGCAAACAGTGTATCTACAAAACGTCATTCTCTTCTTTGTTTCAAGAGTGGCTGTCCACAGACGAAGCTAAAGAAACAGCCAAAGGATTTGAGAATACTTTCCTTCTTCCTTATCCTAAACAGCCTGTGGAGGTAGAAGTCACTTTATATTCTCCGCGAAAGAAAATAATGGCTACCTACAAACATATCGTGCGTCCGGATGATATATTGGTTCATAAACGGGGAGGATCACATGTCACTCCGCATCGGTATATGCTTCAAAGTGGTAATGAAAAAGACTGCATAGATGTTGCCATCCTTGCAGAAGGATACACAGAAAAAGAAATGGATATTTTCTACCAGGATGCCCAACGTACCTGCGAAAGTTTGTTTTCGTATGAGCCGTTCCGCTCCATGAAGGGTAAATTTAATATTGTTGCCGTAGCCAGTCCTTCTACGGACAGTGGTGTCAGTGTTCCCCGCGAAAATCAGTGGAAACAAACGGCGGTTCACTCCCATTTCGATACTTTTTACTCGGACCGTTATCTGACTACCAGCCGGGTAAAGTCTATCCATAATGCATTGGCAGGCATCCCCTACGAACATATCATTATCCTGGCTAACACGGATGTATATGGTGGTGGTGGAATATACAATTCGTATACGCTGACCACGGCCCATCACCCGATGTTCAAGCCGGTAGTCGTACACGAATTCGGACACAGTTTCGGTGGATTAGCTGACGAATATTTCTATGATGATGATGTGATGACAGATACTTATCCGCTGGATGTCGAACCATGGGAACAGAATATTTCAACACGTGTGAACTTCGCTTCCAAATGGAAAGATATGCTTCCGTCAGGTACTCCGATCCCTACCCCTGTTGCTGAAAAAAAGAAATATCCGGTAGGAGTATATGAAGGAGGAGGCTACTCTGCCAAAGGTATTTATCGTCCGGCTTACGACTGCCGCATGAAAACAAACGAATATCCGGAGTTTTGTCCGGTTTGTCAACGTGCCATCCGTCGAATGATTGAATTTTATGTTCCTTAATGGAATACAATTATATTATTGTCAAACTTAAAACCCAAACCTCATGATTAGACTTCAGCCAATTAGTACGTCGGATCTGCAACATTACAAATTCATGGAAGAGCTTCTAATTGACTCGTTTCCACCAGAAGAGTACCGTCAGTTGGAACAACTACGCGAGTACACTGATCGTACGGGCAACTTCTATAATAACATTATCTTTGATGATGACCTGCCAGTCGGCTTCATTACCTATTGGGATTTTGACAGTTTCTACTATGTAGAACACTTTGCAACCAATCCTGCCCTGCGAAATGGAGGCTATGGAAAACGCACGCTGGAATACTTGTGCAATTATTTGAAACACCCGATCGTATTGGAAGTAGAACGTCCGATAGAGGAAATGGCAAAACGACGCATCAGCTTTTATCAACGTCAAGGCTTTACGCTGTGGGAAAAAGACTATTGCCAACCTCCTTACAAACCCGGAGATGATTTTCTCCCCATGTATTTAATGGTACACGGAGAATTGGATTGTGAAAAGGACTTTGAAACAATCAAGAGTAAAATTCATACGGAAGTATACGGAGTAAAAAATACAATATGAAGAAAGGCTAATAAAAATTCAATCTGCAAAGTTACTTCTATTGATCTCAAGAA
>DXOJ01000368.1 GCA_019412865.1 Bacteroides sp.
TCGGTGGTTCACTGATTCGTCCGGAAGCTACCGGTTACGGTAACATCTACTTCCTTATGGAAATGCTGAAAACAAAAGGCACTGACCTGAAAGGTAAAGTTTGTCTGGTTTCCGGTTCCGGTAACGTTGCTCAATATACAATCGAAAAAGTAATCGAACTGGGTGGCAAAGTAGTTACTTGCTCTGACTCTGACGGTTATATCTACGATCCGGACGGTATCGACCGCGAAAAACTGGATTACATCATGGAACTGAAGAATCTGTACCGTGGCCGTATCCGTGAATACGCAGAAAAATATGGTTGCAAATATGTAGAAGGAGCTAAACCTTGGGGTGAAAAATGTGATATTGCTCTTCCTTCTGCTACTCAAAATGAATTGAACGGTGACCACGCTCGTCAACTGGTAGCAAACGGCTGTATCGCTGTATCTGAAGGAGCTAACATGCCTTCTACTCCAGAAGCTATCAAAGTATTCCAGGATGCTAAGATCCTTTACGCTCCGGGTAAAGCTGCTAACGCTGGTGGTGTATCAGTATCAGGTCTTGAAATGACTCAAAACTCTATCAAATTAAGCTGGAGCGCTGAAGAAGTAGACGAAAAGCTGAAAAGCATCATGAAAAATATCCACGAAGCTTGCGTTCAGTATGGTACAGAAGCTGACGGATACGTAAATTATGTGAAGGGTGCTAACGTAGCCGGATTCATGAAGGTTGCTAAAGCAATGATGGCACAAGGTATCGTATAATCAGCAAAAGATATATAAGCTATAGTTTATTTAAAAGCTCCCGTCTTCCGTGAAGGAAGTGCGGGAGTTTTTTATACCCTATATGGTATAATTCATAAAACCACAACTAAATTTATACCCTAAAGGGTGTAAAAGAGAAAAAAATTCATTATCTTTGTACCCAAAAGGGTATAATATGAGCGATAAGTCACTATCAGAATACGTCAAGCAAATGCGTAAAGAACACAACTTGACCCAAGTAGAACTCTCCGAAAAATCGGGAGTTGGGTTACGTTTTGTACGCGAACTCGAACAAGGCAAACAGACTTTGCGTCTTGACAAAGTAAATCAAGTACTCAGCCTCTTTGGAACAAAAGTAGGTGTTATATCAATAAGCAAATTCGACAAGCTATGAAACAAGCTCGCATCTATAACCAAAACCTGTTGGCAGGAGTACTCACAGAAGATGAGGATGGCTACACCTTTCAATATGATGCAGCCTACATTAAATCAAGCGATGCGGAACCTGTCAGCCTCACGCTGCCAATCTCTGAAAAGCCATATACAAGTCTAATATTATTCCCATTCTTTGACGGCCTCATTCCCGAAGGCTGGCTCTTGGATATTGCCGAGAAAAGTTGGAAAATAAATCCTCGTGACCGTATGTCGTTACTACTTGCCTGTTGCAAAGATTGTATCGGTGCAGTTAGTGTGATTCTCATCTTAAATAAAGAATAATGATGAACAGATGCCTATATTGTTATCAGGAACTTGGCGAGGGAGGAACTGATTTTCACCCTCAATGTGGAAAGAAAATATTTGGGAGCAAAACAATTCCTCTCCTACCTTATACAAAAGCGGATATTAAGCAACTTGCCGAACAAGTCATACGCTCACAAACCACACTTACAGGAGTGCAAGCAAAATTGTCTCTCGATATATTATCGTCCCCCAACCAACCGCAACGCTTTACTATCGTTGGTTTATGGGGACGTTATATTCTCAAACCGCAAACGGAACAATTTAAATACATGCCTGAAGTTGAGGATTTAACAATGCATCTTGCCGAATTAGCTAAAGTAAACGTTGTTCCTCATTCACTGATTCGTTTTGCTGACGGTGAATTAGCTTATATCACCAAACGCATAGATAGAACCTCGAAGGGTGAAAAGCTGCCAATGGAAGATATGTGTCAGCTCTCGGAGCGTCTCACAGAATATAAATATAAGGGTTCTTATGAAAAGATAGCAAAAATAATTATGCAATATTCCTCTGTACCTAAACTTGACATAATAAACTTCTGGGAACAAGTCGTTTTCTCATGGTTGACCGGCAATGCGGATATGCATCTGAAAAACTTTTCACTTTATAGTCAGCGTAAAGGCTATTATTCGCTGACTCCGGGATATGACATGCTCTCTACGGCACTCCTCATGCCGGAGGACACCGAAGAATTGGCTTTGACACTAAACGGTAAAAGACGCAAAATCAAGCGTTCTGATTTTGAAGTTGCAATGAATGGTTGTAGCTTGGAGGAAAAGATCATAGACAATCTATTTTCTAAATTCATAAAGGTTACCGACAAGTGGCTGGAGTTCATAGATATTTCTTTCTTGCCCCAAGATATGAAACAACAGTACAAGCTGATTATAACAAGGAAGTTAGATTTGTTATAAAACAGCCCAAGAATGCAAAGAGGAAATAACTTATTTATAATATCAATAAAAAAAAGGTTCAGTCATTATTCTTGGGAATTTAACACATCTTTGGCTACTTAGTTGAAATAGAGTCTTATTACTTCATTGTGTTCTTCCGCGTT
>DXOJ01000369.1 GCA_019412865.1 Bacteroides sp.
AAGAGAGTTTGGATTACTTTTTCAATTTTCAGGAAAAGATACCTGAGTAGTTACGGAAAAAGAACGAGAAGTTAATTTATTGTTAAACGGAATAAGAGATTAGGATATTAGCATAGAATACGTGGGAATCTCTCACCTTCGTCCGTTCCGTGTTCAAGGCCTTCGCAATGCCAACTATCGGGAACGAACAACGCAGAAAGCCCACGCCGATATGTACAACACCCGTAGCCTCCCTTTGTTTTCCAAAGTGAGGCACGGATGTATATAAATACACATCAGGAGGACGTCTTTGTTGCTGTTAGTCATTCCGATAGGTCAAAGTTTGCGAAGTTCTGAACACAAATGACAAACGCTTGTAAACGTCTTCTCAATATAAACGTCTCTCCCTCGCCACCCGGAGGCTTTCTGCGGAAGAGACCGTTGCAAATGTATAAAAAAATACGGTTGGAAATGGTAATGTGAATCAGAAACTTTTTGAATGCAGGTTGTTTTGCCCTCTTTTTGCCCTTTACCAGGCGAAATGCGGTTGCACTGGCATCTTGTAAGAAAGAGGAGGGATCTTTCAATTTTGGGCACGAAACGGGCTTTAAACTACAAAAGCCGGGGCATAATACCTCGGCTTATATTTTTTTTCTTATCAGGGAGCTTTTTTATTCATCAGAAACCTTTTCTTTCTTATCAGGAAGCTCTGCTCTTTTCGAAGTTTCTGTTTTTTCAAAGATTATAACACCTTGAATTCATAACCTTCCTCTTTCAGGAACTCGATGGCACGGGGAAGTGCGTATTGCAGGTTACCGTTATTCCATGACTTCAGCGAATCGTGGAAAGTGATGATAGAACCGTTTCGTGCATAGCGTTTCACGTTGTTCAGCACTTGTTCCGGGCGCATCCGCTTACTGTAATCGCGGGTCACGAGATCCCACATAATGATGCGGTAATGATAGCGCAACGTATAATACTGCCTGAATCCCATGTGTCCGTGTGGTGGACGGAAGAGATCGGAATGAATAATATCATCTACCTTTCTGGCATTTGCCAGGTAATCCGGATTGGAATATTCAAATCCACGGATGTGGTTGAAAGTATGGTTACCGATGCGGTGTCCGTGCTCTACCACCATCCGGTATTCATCCGGGTGTTTGCGTATATTGTCGCCTACCATGAAAAAGGTAGCTTTAATATGATGCTTTTCCAGTATTTCCAGTACCCAGGGAGTTACTTCGGGGATGGGGCCGTCGTCGAAAGTCAGATAGACTGCCCGCTCATTCGGGTCCATCCGGAAGATAGCTTGTGGATACAACGCCCGGAAAAGCCAAGGTGGTTGTTCTATAAACATGAGAGTCTGTGTTTTGAAGTATTAGGAAATAAGTATTAAGTATTATACCTTACGGAAAACATGCCGGAAGCTACGTTAATACTTAATACTTATTACTTCATACCTAAATTATTTCCCTTTCATTCTCGTCACGTACTCGTTGTATAGCTGATCGAGTTGCGTAGAGTAATGTTTTGCGAGTTCTTCTGATTTGTATTTTTCCATTAGGCGGACTTCGGCGTCAAGCAAACTGGCGTTGTACACGAAGTTTTCGCTGGCAATGGCAAGCTGGTTATCGTTCAGGCTAAGATACCAGATCATGTATTCGAGCGACTTGTTGGCAAGCTCGTCGATAATCTTGTTGGCTTTCTCGTTCTGTCCCAGTTGATAATAAGACTCTGCCATTTGGAAGGCGCCATTTGCCCAGTCATACGGTACGTTGATTGCCGGAATCATCTTTTCGGCGTAATCGAGTGCAGCGAGTGCCTTGTCCTTCTTACCTTCTTTGATAAGCTGTCCTACGAGCTGCGTGAAGATACGGCGGTGCGTGTAGCACATACGCATCACGTTCTCGTCGATGTAGATACCCGGCTTGTCGATACCGCCGAACTTGAACTTGTTCATCAGGTTGTCGTACATCTTTTCACTGTCGATCTTGCTGTCCAGTTTGTCCGTATCGAACGGAGTGAAGCGGTAGGCGAGACCCTCCTGTGTGAAGTGGTTGCCCATGCCCAGATGGTTTTCGCTTCCTACGGTGATTGCCATATAGATAGGACGTTCCCAGTTAGCGTTGGCAAGCATTTCGAGCATCATCAGCTCACTCTTGTAGAGGGCGCGTTTCGGGTTGCCGTTGGCGTCTCTAAGGGTGATTGTCATGTATTCGGGGATAGAGTCGCCCAGAGCTTCCGGTATTTTCATGCCGGAGCGGCGTACGGCTTCCTTATCTATCTTCATGACGATGCTGTCCGTAGGGATGAGCGGAAGTTGTATCTCTTTTCCTGTCTTCTTGAGAAGTTCTTTCAATTGGTCGTTCTTGCCAAGCATCCAGCGGTTGATGATTTCCTTCAGTTCATAAGGATTCTCACCGAAGATGGAGTGAACGAGCGACAATATGGTAGTGTCTCCCTGTGCAGCCAATTCGTTTGCCTGTTTGAAATAGCTGTCGATAAGAGCCTTCATTTCCGGACGGATAGAGATATATTCGTTTTGTCCTTCCACGTATTCCACACGGTCCCAAGTGATAGGGAGTGACGGAGAATCGTAGGCCGGACGTTTCATCTGGTCGATATACCAGTCGGTTTGCAGGTAACTTAAGTTACAGGTACGGGCATCCGTGCGGAAACCTTCCGTTTCCTGATTGTACCACAATGGGAAGGTATCGTTATCACCATTGGTGTAGATAATCGGGTTGCCTTCTTCCTGCAAAGTCATCAGGTAGTTCTGTCCGAAGTCGCGGGCAACGAAGCGTCCGCTGCGGTCGTGGTCATCCCATGTCTGTCCCGCCATCTGGATGGGGACGAACAAACAGAGCACAGAAGCCAGAACGGCTGCCGGAAGTTCCTGCATCTTGGCATAATCCCGCAACATACGGATGATGCCTGCCACTCCCATACCTACCCAGATAGCAAAGGCGTAGAACGAACCGGCATACGCATAGTCTCGTTCACGGGGTTGCGCAGGAGTTTGGTTGAGGTAGAGTACGATAGCGATACCTGTCATAAAGAACAGGAAGAATACCACCCAGAATTGCTGGATGCCTCGCTGGCTATGGTAAGCCTGCCAGAAGAGTCCGATCAAACCGAGAATCAGCGGCAGACAGTAGAATACATTATGACCTTTATTGTTTTTGAGATCTTGCGGAAGCAATTCCTGGTTACCTACCAGCAGGTTGTCGATAAACGGAATACCGGTGATCCAATTGCCGTGCTCGATTTCTCCGCTACCCTGTATGTCATTCTGCCGTCCGGCAAAGTTCCACATGAAGTAACGCCAGTACATGAAGTTCAACTGGTAGGAGAAGAAGAATTTGATATTTTCCCATTGGGTAGGCATGTTTACCATCACCATTTCTCCACACTGGTCATAAGGAACGTCATATCCCTTGATGTCCACCCATTGTTTGTAGAGCGGTGCGTGTGACGAACTGTACATACGCGGGAAAAGCATATTCTGTGCATATTCGTATTCCACACGTCCGGGAAGTTCGATATAAGAGTCTTTTTCGTCGGGCGAAGTCTTTTCCTTGCGGACAAACTTGCTTCCTGCTTCCGACTGGCGCGGGATGCAATATCCGTCTTTTACATCGAGTGCCACTTTCGAAGAGAAGGCAGGACCGTAGAAAAGCGGGCGGGTTCCGTATTGTTCACGACCGAGATATTCGCCCAGTGTGAATATATCTTCCGGTGAGTTCTGGTCCATCGGAGTGTTGGCAGTAGAACGGATAACGATCAGTGCATAAGAAGAATATCCGATTACGATCATCATGGTGCACAGCAAAGCCGTGTTCATGGTGCGGGCGGTGATACGCCATCTCTCTTTGATCTTGGCCTGTACACTCGGAGCGAGGTAAAGTCCCAGTGCGGCGATCACCAAAATACCGATGATGATACTGCTGGCTCCGTGTCCGTAGAACGGGATACCCAGTAGAGCAATCGTCAGGATAAAGGAGATAGCCATGCGTGTTTTGCTCTTTTCGGTATAGCTTTCGTATACGCCCCAGATTAGAGCGGCTGCAAGCAGGATGATGTAAACCACTACACCTGAATTGAACGACATTCCGAGTCCGTTGACAAACAACAGCTCAAACCAGCCGCCTACTTTCACAATACCCGGTACGATGCCGTATAGCACAGCAGCAACGAGCACCATTGAACCGCAGAGAGCGATTAACGAACCTTTGGCAGTAGCGTTTGGAGTTTTCTTGTAGTAGTATACCAATACGATGGCGGGCAGACAAAGCAGGTTCAGCAGGTGGACACCGATACTTAATCCCGTCAGATAGGCGATGAGGATAATCCAGCGGTCGCTATGAGGCTGGTCGGCCACGTCTTCCCATTTCAAAATCAACCAGAAAACGACAGCGGTAAACAGGGAGGAGAAGGCATATACTTCACCTTCTACAGCGGAGAACCAGAATGTGTCACTGAACGTATAGACCAGTGCACCCACCAGTCCGCTACCCATAATCGTGATAAGCTGTCCTTTGGTGATATTGTTTTCGTCAGTGATAATCAATTTGCGTACCAGATGGGTGATGCTCCAGAAAAGGAACAAGATACAGGCACCGCTCATCAGGGCGCTCATGTAGTTCACCATTTTCGCAACGGTTGTTACGTCGGAAGCAAATTGAGTAAACAGGTTCGCCATCAGCATGAAGAAAGGTGCGCCGGGCGGGTGTCCGACTTCCAGTTTATAGCCGGTGGTTATGAACTCCGGGCAATCCCAGAAACTTGCGGTTGGTTCTATTGTCAGGCAGTAGACGGTTGCCGCAATGATGAATGTAAGCCAACCCATAAGGTTGTTTACGGTTCTGTACTGTTTCATTAGCACTATCGTAGTTTATTCGTTAAAAACAAATTATGAGGTCGCAAAGATAGTGATTTGTAAGGATAATGAGGAAGAAAGTAAGAAATATTAAGTAACAAAGGGGTGATTTACTATCTCTTTCACTCTTCCGGGAGGCAGCAGAGAGGGAAGATACATTTTAAAACAAGATAGCCGGATATCTATATAAAGTCTATGTTTAATGATGGTGATGATGCTCTCCTAAAACCCGGTGAGGCAATGTACCGTGTCCCAATAGCTCGATAGGGCAGTTGAAGTTCCTTTCCAGCCATTCGGTAGTGACGCCTGTATCCGGATGGTAATCCAGCGTTTCGTTGACACAAGCGATGGATTTTACTTGTTGTAGCACGGTACCGATATCATGGCTGACAAGGATGATGGCACACCCTTTATTGATTTCAGCCAATAACTCATAAAGACGCGCTTCGAAACGCTTGTCGATATACGTGCTGGGCTCATCGAGAATCAATACCGCAGGGTCGGAGATGATGGCGCGTCCCAACAGGGCACGTTGCAGTTGTCCGCCGCTTAATTGTCCGATAGAACGGTGTTCGAGGCCTTCGAGCCCCATGCGGGAAATAATCTGTCTGCCTTTCTCCTTCTGTTCGGGAGTGAATCGGGAAGTGAGTGACTTTTGTATGCTCAATCCGGATAGAATCACTTCTTCCACGGAAATAGGAAACTTCCGGTCTATGGTGCTGTATTGAGGCAGATAACCGAGGAGGGGAGAGGATTTTGCGGAAGAACTTTGCCGGGAACTTTTGGCAGATGGTTTTGCAGAAGTCTCTTCAGGGGTCTCTTCAGGTGTATGGAATATAATTTCCCCTCCCGTTGGCTTCAACAGACCGAGGATGCACTTTATAAGCGTTGTTTTGCCGCCTCCGTTCGGACCTATAATACCTAGAAAATCCCGTTCGTAGATGCTTAGATTAACATCGTGAAGAACAATGCGGCCGTCATATCCGGCAGAAAGATTCTTTATTTCGATTATTGGTTTCATCGTTGGAAATGGCTTGATGGGTTCTTTCTTTATACGTTTATTTTGTTGCCGCCTGTGGCGCAAGGGCTTTGGCTACATTCAGCATTTCTTCTTCCCAGTCGTAACTTAGCGGATTGATAGGGATCACTTTCGTTCCGGTTTGCTGCGCGATGGTTTCCGCATTGCGTTTGTCAAATTCCGGTTGCACAAAGATAACGCGTACATCTTCTGCCTGACACAGGTCTATCAAGGCTTTCAGATGGGCGGGGGAAGGCTCTTTGCCTCCTTCTTCGATGGAAATCTGATGCAATCCGTAGTCGCGGGCGAAGTAGGAGAGGGCCGGATGATAAATCATGAAGGCTTTGGCTGCTTCGGGAACGGAGAGTTGACGGCGAATCAGGCTGTCGGTGTGCTGGATGCGCTGGCAGAGCGAATCGTAACGGTTTCTGTAGTATACTTCATTTGCCTTATCCAGTTGGCTAAGGGCTTTGTAGGTGTTTCCTGCAATGATTAAAGCATTACCGGTGGAATTCCATACGTGCGGCTCTACGGCGTGGATATGTCCGTCGTGGCTGTTATGTCCGTGGGTGTGGTCGTGATCATCATTGTTGAGTATGAGGTCGATCCCTTTGGAGGTGTCGAACACTTGGATATGGGGGGTATTGTTCATTAAACGATCCATCCAGGTCTGTTCGAAGCCGATGTATCCGATGCGGAAATAAGCTTTGCTGTCTCCCAGAGAAACAAGTTGTTGGGGGACAGGATCATAGGTTTCCGGGCTGGAACCTTTGGGGACCATGCTGACTACTTTAAATTTATCTCCGGCAATAGCTTCCGTGAAATAACGTTGCGGTTCCAGGGTGACGGTAATCACCGGTTTTGCTTCGTCATCGTTGCTTGCTTGGGAAGAGCGTCCTGTGCAGGCTGCCATTAGGAGGCAGGCACTAAGGAGGAAAAGGGTTCTCATATCTTTTAGTTGTTTTTTCATGACTTCTTCTATTTCGGGGGTTCTTTTTTATCTTGTTTCTATTCTTATTTTCGGGCCCGTAATATTTCCCGTTTACCACCCGGAGGTCCGGGCAGACGTTCTACTGTGAATCCGGCTGTCTGTAACATCCGGCGGACGACACCTTTGGCGCAGTAAGTGGTCAGGATGCCGTCTCTATCTAATAAAACGTAGAGGCGGTTGAATAGTTCTTGCGACCACATTTCCGGTTGCTTTTCCGGTGCAAAGGCATCGAAGTAAATGAGGTTAAATGAAGGATTCAAGGCAGGTGATTCGGCGTTGGTTACGCTATCATTGACATTGCTCATTGTTCGTTCTCTGTTCTCAACCCATTTGTTTACGTCTGTCTCTACTTTCCGTAGGGTGAAGTGTGGAGTGAGTTGCACGTCTTTCTCCCAAGGTGATGTATGAAGTTGCTTAAACAATTCGATAGCCGGTTGCTGCCGGGCGGTCGTCGTTAATTGTTCATCATTGGAGATATATCCTAATTGCTCTATCGTCTGCCATTCCAGTGGATAGAGTTCCAATCCTGTATAGTGTATATTCCGTCTGCTTCTTTCTGCTTCTTCGAGGGTGAGCCAGGCGTTTAGCCCTGTCCCGAAGCCGATCTCAAGAATATGCGGAGTAGTGGCGGAAGAGGCTTTAAGTCCCATATCGATGAAAATATGTTGAGACTCCGTGCGTGCCCCTTTCGTTGAATGATAATGTTCATTCAATTCCGGAACAAACAGGGTAGCGCTCCCGTCGTCGGTTTTCTCAATAATCCTTTCCATCATACAATCTCTAATGCTTACTGTCTAACGTCTAATCCTTTTTACCTGATATTTAAAATCCTTACCCTGCTATAGCGTCCCAGGCACTTTCGAGTGCATACAGGAGAAGAATATAACGTATCAGTTTGCCGACAAACATGGAAACTATGGTGAGCCATGTGTTGCTTCGCATAAATCCCAGTGCAATGGCTATCACTTCCCCAATAGCGGGAAGAAAGGTGAAGAAGGCCATCAATGCTCCTTTTCCTTGCAGGAATTTCACCATTTTGTCTACTTTCTCTTTCTTTACCTTGAAATATTTCTCGATCCAACTGATTTTGCCCAAACGCCCCATGTAGTAGCAAGTCATTCCGCCTACTGTGTTGCCCAGAGTGGCGGAGATCAGACAGGCTATCGGGGGCAGACCGAGTTTCACCAGTGCCACCAGTACCAGTTCGGAACTGAAAGGCACGATGCTCCCAGCCAGTAAAGCCGAGATGAATAATCCCGGGAGTCCCCATTCTATGAGGAGTTGTATCGTTGAATCTATAAAAGCGTCCATATATTAAAAGCGAATAAGAGGATGAGACCGACCAATGAAATGATGAAAAACACATTCGAACTTTTACTATTGGTCAGTACAAAGAAATGTCCGATCAGGATGCTGTTGCTTATGATAAGCAAAGGCAATAGGGCACTGCAATATATCGGTTGCAGGGCAATCAGCAGGAACAGGAAAATCGTCAGGTCTATCAGGAATTGGAGATAGGCGCGTGTGCGTATCTTATCCTCAAATCCGGCGGCGATGCAATGGACGGTACTGACGATGAACATCACCAACAGATAGCCGAGTATTGCCAGTTCCCAAGGCTGGAGGATTTGCAGGTTGAAGAATTCCCCGATAGTTAGTAGCTGATTGAAAGGGCGATAGAACAACTCCATCTCGTTGTAGAAGAAGGCGTGTCCGAACAGCATCCAGTATGGCAGCATCCATCCGAGCAGCGCACCGCAGAAACTACGCGGAGTGAGCGACTGGAAACGGTAGGCTTCGAGCAACCAAAGCACTGAGAGGATGGTGAACTGTGGGAACAGAATACTTCCCGCTCCGATAAAGAAGAAGGAGTAGAATAAATAACCCGCAGCTTGAGTTTGCTGATAGCTTTTAAACAGAAAATAAATGGAAATGAGAAAGCCCAGGGCAACAATATCTCCTGTATATAGGAAATGCATTTTCGGGCAGACGGTGACCAGCAGGAAATAGATAGCCGTCTGCATGGAAGCCCTCATACGGATAATGCTGAACTGATTGTTCAGCTCTATCAGAAAGTAACCGATGGTTGCATAAATCAGGAAGCTGACAATCCGGTCTGCCCACCCCGGAAGCAGAAAATCGCGGGCGGGTTGCCAGGCAGAAGGGCTGCCTTCGAGTACGGTTGAGGCTATGGAACCGGGAAATAAAAAGTAAGTCAACACCCAGCACAGGGCGCAGATAAAGATAACGGCAGGCAGGGTCCACCGTCCTGCCGTCACTTGACTTTGTAGTCTTTTATTTCTCATGAGTTTATTACTTGTTATCTCTTGATACTATAGGTACATTCGGTTGATATTCTGGATATTAATATCCTGCATGCTTGATGTTAACAACCATCCTGTCAGCTGTTAATACCTGATTCCTCAAGTATTAACAATTGTCGTCTAAACTATTAATACTTGATAACTCAACTATTAATGCTTGACAAGTCATGGTGTTCAACGCTATGCGGAATAGGGCTACTTGCGTGCGAAACTTGAATTACAAATCGAATCCGATATCGCGGCGGAAATACTTCTTGTCGAAGTCGATCATGTCTGCCACTTTGTAGCTCTGTGCCAGTGCCTCTTCTTTCGTTGCACCGTAAGAGCAAACGGCAATCACACGTCCTCCGTTCGTCACTACTTGTCCGTCTTTCATGGCTGTTCCGGCATGGAAAATGATACTGTCGGTAGCGGCAGCCTGTTCCAGTCCTCTGATAGGGAATCCTTTTTCGTAGGCTTCGGGATAACCGCCGCTGACAAGGATGACACAGCCGGCTGAACGTGGGTCCATAACCAGTGTTTTTTCGTTCAGGTTGCCTGCGGCAGTGCCTTCAAGCAGTTCTACGAAGTCGCTCTGGATACGGAGCATCACGCTTTCTGTTTCCGGGTCGCCCATGCGGACGTTGTATTCGATCACCATCGGTTCACCTTTCACCTTGATAAGACCGAGGAAGATGAAGCCTTTGTAAGTGATGTTTTCTTCTTTCAGGCCGTTGATGGTCGGTTCGATGATGCGTGTGCGTACTTTCTCCATAAATACTTCATCGGCAAACGGAACGGGGGTTACGCTACCCATACCGCCTGTATTTAGTCCTTTATCGCCTTCACCGATGCGTTTGTAGTCTTTGGCTACGGGGAGGACTTTATAGTGTTCTCCGTCTGTCAGTACGAATACAGAGCACTCGATACCGCTTAGGAACTCTTCGATTACAACGGTTGCCGATGCAGAGCCGAACATGCCACCCAGCATTTCTTTCAGTTCTACTTTAGCTTCGTCCAGTGTAGGGAGGATAAGTACTCCTTTTCCGGCACAAAGACCATCAGCCTTCAATACGTATGGAGCTTCCAGCGTTTCGAGGAAAGCGAGACCTTCTTCGAGGTTTGCCGAAGTGATGCTTTTGTAGCGGGCTGTCGGGATGTTGTGGCGCATCATGAAGCCTTTGGCAAACTCCTTGCTTCCTTCCAGTTCTGCTCCTTGAGCCGAAGGACCGATAACGGCAATATGCTTTAGCTCCGGACGGTTCTGGAAGTAGTCGTAGATTCCTTCTACCAACGGATCTTCGGGGCCTACTACTACCATTTGAATGTTCTCTTTCAGAGCGAAAGCGCTGATGGCTTCAAAATCGGTTGCTTTGATGTTGACATTCTCGCCTACGGCAGTTGTTCCGGCATTTCCCGGAGCAATGTACAGTTTTTCAACTTTCGGACTTTGGGCAATTTTCCATGCCAGTGCATGTTCGCGGCCGCCCGAGCC
>DXOJ01000037.1 GCA_019412865.1 Bacteroides sp.
CTTTTCTCCCAATCCGCTTTCCCGTGGCGGGCTAATTGGGCATATAGCAATTTCCGGTTCATCTGTGTAGCAGCTTGCACCGGGTATTTCACCAATTCAAAATAGGCACTTTGTCTGCCGGATGGGATTCTCGAAGCTGCCCGTTCCACTGTCTCCGACAATTTATCATAAGCCTGCAAACGTCCGTTGATTTCTTTTTCACTCCATGGGAGATCTTTGACAACACGATAAACAGGATCTTTCTCCTCTTCCCTCGTATTTCCCATAAATTCAGGTTTACGAATATGGTCCAGACGATAGTGTTCCTGCATCACAGGTAATACTGCCTTTGCGCACGAAGCTCCCAATTCCCGTTCCAGCCAGTGTTTCAGATGAGAGGTCACTCCTTCCGAGGCAACAGCTTCTATATTCCAGGCCATATCCATAAACAACTCTATCTGATACTCGGCAGGCTTGATATCTCCGACATTCAGTATCCACATCTTCTGTATGCCTCGATCGTAAGCCAGCTTCATTTGTTGGAAAATCAGATACGGGCTCATCGTACTCAACCAGAGATGGTCGTGCGGACGTCCCCAATAAGAAACATGATAATAGACTCCATTCCCTCCTTTACGTGCGCATTCTTCGGCCGTAGGAAAATGGCGGATATAGCCATAGTTATCGTCACACCACATCAATGTTACATCATCGGGCACCTGTAATCCGGCATGATAAATGTCGAGTACCTCTTTATAAGGGATAAAAACCTGCGGGACTTTAGTTACATCCTTATCAACATATTTTTCAATCAACCCGCGTTGATCTGCAAACACACGATCTATTACGGCCTTCTGTTCTTCCACCGTCTTCGCTCCCTGCATCTTGCCATCGTGTACACCACGCATACCCAACGTATAGAGTATTTCCTGATCTGCCACCTCTTTTACACGGTCTTCCCAGAATTTGTAAACAGCCGGAGCATTATTCACATAATCATAAGCCCCTTCCCCTCTTCGTTTCCACTCGCCGGCAGCGCTGCAAGCCATCGGTTCGCAATGGGAAGCACCGATGAAGATTCCATATTTCTTGGCAGCTTCCCGGTTACCTTTGGTCAGGAAGAAAGGAAGTGTACATTCGTGCATTGCAGGCCAATAGGTATTGGCACGCAGACGAAGTAAGAGTTCGAAAATACGCTCGTTAGTACGCGGGCCTATCTCACCTTTCACTGTTGAAGGTTCATAGGTCCGACTGCTCCACGGCATCAACCCCCAGTCTTCATCATTAATAAAGATACCCCGATATTCCACCGAAGGAGCCTGAAGGCTTTGGTATTTGGAAGATAGTTTAAAAAGTCCCTTCTTTTCCGGAGTTACGTCCGCCCACCATTCCCAGGGAGAGACACCTAACAAACGGGATATTTCGAGTATTCCATAAGCCGTACCATGTTTATCACTGCCGGCTACTACCAATTTCCCCTCCGGAGAAACAGATAATAGAAAAGCCTGCTTCTTGCCTCTTAACGCAGAAACATCTACCCCGGTCCGGCTGATAAGCTCATTCTGGCCCACCGTTCCTATCACAATTTCACCTGTTTTCTCATTCGTTTGGGTGGTTGACGACAATACTGTCTGAATATCACGTCCCAGCATTTCCAATGCGGTTCGCACAACCAGTTCTTCAGAAGGGCTGCAAGCGATGACAACTGTTTGACCGGAAGTCAAAACAAAATCCTTACTACGAATCGGTAAAGCAACTATCAAAAAGATGAAAAAAGAAAACAGAAGTTTATATCCCATAGGTTCTATTATTTATAGAAGACAAAATTACAAGTTTGCAGAAAATGTACTATAGAATAGTGTACAATTTCATAGAATTCCATCCGGCCTATTTAAAATGTAGCAGGCAACGCCAGCAACTGATACATCAGCGTTCGTGCCATGCGTATCTGTCCTTTCGTGCTGGGATGCAAACGGTCATATCCCGCATCATAGAAATAAATCAGTTGTTCTTCCACCATCGGATTCAATCCGGTTACCGCATTAAAATCAATCACGGGGACTCCCCACACATTGCCGGCTTCTTTAACAGCCTGCACGTAGGCATCCACATATTCGCCACAACTGTTCTGGTAGTTTTCATCCGGTTGCACGTTCGTTTCTCCAAAATTGGCCAATGAGCGGTGCAACGGGGTCAGCAACACAATCTGCTTGTCCGGGAAGAGTTGTTTCAGCCTATTGATTCCTATGTTGATACGTCCCTTATACGTGCTTCCATCCATTATAGGAGTGCGTTTCTTACGGGTTTCCAGCTTTTGGGTTTGTCCACGGGCTGCCATCACTTGTTCTTCTGTTTCCGTAAACCATTCTCCAATAGGTACACCGTCATTAAAATCATTCGTACCCATCAAAATCACGATAGCGTCTACTTCTCCGCCGTGTTCTTTCTTCAACAGCTCGGCTTGCCGGGGCACATCATTCCACTGCCTGCCACTGATACCATATACATAAGGAGTAATTCCCAGCCATTCCTGCAGAAAATCCCAGTATTTCTTGATCTTGTCGCCATAACAGTTGGGATCTGTAATAGAGTCTCCCAAATATCCCACTCTTTTTCCTTGCCACGGGTGCCGGATGCATCCATTATTCGTTTCAACAGAGTTTGCCACTTTAGAAGATTGATTCTGTCCGCACAGAAAAGAGGAACAGAAAAACAGGATGGTACATGTGAGTAATAATTTGCTTTTCATCGGTATCATACATTAAATGAGAGATTTGTATTCAATATTCGACAAAAATAACTCAAAAAAATGTAGTTTCAATCAATTTGGGCGATCAATCTCATCCATACAACCGGATATATAAACATATTCCTATTTGACTATTCTTGCTAAAATGCAGGTATACAGTCTTTTTTCAATCAAGTTATCATTGAGTTTTACAGCTAAAACCCTATCTTTGCCACAAACTAAAAGAAAAATTGGATGTTTAACTCATTTTCATTCCATAAGGATTCCGTTCTGTAAATAATCTGTAAACCTCCTCTCATTACAGATTATCCCTTATGTTTTCTGACATACTCTTGTCAGAGTTATTTTCTATATCTAAATTTTCAAACTATTTGTATGGTCAAATGGTTGCAAGCATCATTATATGCCTCCATTCGCCGTACAACCAAAACATTAAAACAATGAGTAATGATTTTAAATCAATCCACGAATTCGATTTTACACTGATATGTAATTACTTCAAGGCATTAAAACGTCAAGGTCCCGGAAGTCCTGAAGTCACACAAAAAGCCGTAAGCTTCATCAACGAACTGTCCGACAAGACACGAATAGCCGACATTGGCTGTGGCACAGGCGGTCAGACAATGGCATTAGCCAACTATACGAAAGGACAAATTACAGGTATCGACCTTTTCCCCGACTTTATCGAGCTATTCAACAAAAATGCAATAGAAGCGCATTGTGAAGACAGAGTAAAGGGTATCGTCGGCTCTATGGACGCTCTGCCATTTCAAGAGGAAGAACTCGATCTGATCTGGTCCGAAGGCGCTATCTATAACATAGGATTCGAACGCGGCATGAACGAATGGAACAAATTCCTGAAAAAGAACGGGTTTATCGCTGTAACGGAAGCCTCCTGGTTCACCCCGGAACGTCCCTCTGAAATAGAAGACTTCTGGATGGCCAATTACCCGGAAATCGATACGATCCCAAGAAAGATAATGCAAATGGAAAAAGCAGGATATATCCCGACAGCCCATTTCATTTTACCGGAAAATTGCTGGACCGAGCATTTCTACGCTCCCCAATTCCCGGTTCAGGAAGCTTTCTTAAAGGAATATGCAGGAAATAACGCAGCCGCAGACCTCATCACCGGGCAACGGTATGAAGAGAGCCTATATAATAAGTATAAAGAATACTACGGCTACGTATTCTATATAGGACAAAAAAAAGATTGATTATCTGCCGGAGAAGTTAGCAAGATAGGACAACTCTCCGGCATTTATTATCCTTTACTTTGCAGAAAACATGGAGACGAAAGATATCAATAAACAGGAATATCAGTTACGGATCAATAAAGTGACCGACTATATTCACAATCACATAGACCAGCCGTTATCATTACAGAAAATGGCAGGTATCGCCTGCTTTTCTCCTTTCCACTTCCATCGCGTATTTACAATCCTGACGGGCGAAACGCCTACGGATTATATCAAACGCACCCGGATTGAAAAAGCAGCCCTATTATTAAAACGAAACAAGGAACTTTCCGCCACCGAAATCGCCCGTCTTTGCGGCTTTAGCAGCCTTTCACTTTTAAGTCGCAATTTCAGGTTACATTTCAGTATGACGATCCGGGAGTTCCGTTCATTAAAATAAAACTCTAAAGAATATGGAAAAGGAAAATAAGATTCTGATTTTTCGAACTTCTATCACCCAAAGGCGTGACATCAAGCGTATAGGAGAGCTTTTGGCAGAGTTCCCCCAAATAGACAAATGGAATGTGGACTTTGAGGACTGGGAGAAAATATTAAGAATCGAGTGCAGGGATATCTCTGCACTCGAAATATCGGAAGTACTCCGGAACAATCATATTTTTGCCACCGAACTGGAATAAAACCGGGAAAAGAAAACCTCTCAAACTCCCAACAACTGTTTCAATTCAGCCACTCCTTCAGAAGCTCCCTTCTGAATTACATGTATCGAACGGGAAGTATGCGTATCTACCGGTTTCGGATCAATCAGATACACCTCTGCTCCTCTCGGTACATAATGAAGCAGCCCCGCCGCAGGATATACGTTAAGCGACGTACCAATAATGACGAAAATATCCGCTTTCTCCACATATTGGATGGCTGTTTCAATTTCCGGCACAGCTTCTCCAAACCATACGATAAAAGGTCGCAATTGAGTGCCGTCGCCGGCCTTGTCTCCTATCTTCACTTCATATTCTTCCGGTTTCAGTTCTTTTATGTAGTGGGGATTATGAGGATCTCTGCTGGAACACACTTTCGTCAGTTCGCCATGCAGATGAATGATGTGGCTACTCCCGGCACGTTCGTGCAAGTTATCAATATTCTGTGTCACCACCGTCACATGGAAGTTTTTCTCCAGTTCCGCCAACAATTCATGTCCACGGTTCGGTTTCACCTCCAACAACTGTTTCCGGCGCTCATTATAGAAATTAATCACCAAAGCCGGGTCACGCTGATAACCTTCAGGAGTGGCCACCTGCTCCACTGGATATCTATCCCACAAACCGCCTGCATCGCGAAATGTACTAATCCCACTCTCGGCACTCATACCCGCACCCGTCAAAACTACCAGATTCTTCATTACTATTCCTCCTTCTTTTTTAATAGCCACACAAATGTAATCAGAATCATCGAATAAAAAAACACTTTCTCACGCTTAATATAATCCAATTTATGCAGAACTTTAAGATGAAAGATGCAGATAGTTAGCATCATTTATGGCAACAACTATTCGTCTGACTACTGTTATTCTTTCGTCTGACAGTTGTCAGACGAAAGAATAACAGTAGTCAGACGCAAGTTCAACAGCTGTCAGACGATTAATTATCTACATAAACCAACCTAAATAATAAGAATAAGCCGATTAAATCCTACGAACAAAAAAACTAATTCTTTAAAGAAAAGCGATTAACTTTCACAGATATAAGAATTTTTAAATACTAAATGCTAAATCATTCAAATAAAACACGTACTTTTGCGATTCATAAATTTGCAATTGATTGAAAGCTAAAACCATGATGGTGATACATTTCAATCGCCAACAAAAAACATTATATGGATAAATTCAGTTACTCTATTGGCCTCGGAATTGGT
>DXOJ01000370.1 GCA_019412865.1 Bacteroides sp.
ATAATTTCCCGCAAAGCCGTGATATGCCCCGCTTTGGTTTCCGTTTTCATTTTGTCGAATAATGTGCCTGCCTCACAAATGCTAAGAGTCTCTTTTCCGCTCCCGTTGTCTTGTCTGATTAAAGTAATTTTCATCCTATTTTTGTCTATTTTTTCTACAATTACATCTACATATTTAATTCCTGTAAAGGTACGCTTTTATCTTCCGGAAAGCAAGCATTCTATCTGATAAATACCCGTATTTCATTTGCATTTGCCTCATTATTTATGTATCTTTGCTTAGTAGTTGTCAAGGGCTCACCCATGTGAACAAACAGGCTATCATTTGTAAACAAAAACGTCCACAGACGTAAACAGCTTTGTTCACATGGGTGAGCCCTTGCAAAGCATTAGAGCTTAACAGAAGAAACATGAAGCACTAACGTATTACTACTTAAGAGAATACATAATAAGAACAGTTCATTTAAAACAAATATAAAGCTATGGCAATATTATTCGATTGGTATGAAGACCCGAAGCCTTCAGACAAACAGCAGGGAGAAAATGAAAATACCCTGCATCCGCGCATCAAATACAACGGTTCCACAGGGACGGATGTACTGCGCCGGCGTATTCAGGAACGTTGCTCACTGACAGAAACAGATGTCTCTGCCGTGCTCGACGCTCTTTCGCACATCATGGGACAAGAATTGGCGGAGGGACGCCAAGTACATCTGGACGGCATCGGCTATTTTCATCCTTGCCTGACCACCACGGAACCTGTGACGATAGGCACCAAACGGAAAGCAACTAAAGTGAAACTGAAAGCTATCCAGTTTCGTGCCGACCAAACATTGAAAAACGAATTTGGCGTGCTTAAAGTGAAAAGCCTCAAAGGGGGACTGGATTTCACCCAACTAACGAACGAGGAAATTGACCTGCAACTGACAAAGTACTTCCGGACTCACCCATTTATGCGGAGATATGACTTCCAATCTCTTTGTGGAATGGCAAGAAGCACAGCCATGCGACATATCCGGCGTCTGCGCGATGAGGGTAAATTGAAAAATATGGGTGGAGCGATGCAGCCGATTTATGTTCCGAGAAGTGGATATTATGGTAATAATGAAGAAATTAGTGTAAAAACGGAATAAGATTAGTCAACCCTAATCAGGACGAATCAGGGTGAGAGTAAAAAGTTACCCTCACCTACTCTCACCCTTACCCTCACACCTGTAATACCGATGAATAAAGGGATTAAGGCAAAGGGTGAGGGTGTGAGGGTAAAAACGTCACCAACATTTATTTGAAAACATTTCAATGCAAGTAACTATCACATAGGATCACCTCCACACCCTTCCATATTCTACTGGGGAATTTTAACCATTTCAACCGGCTGCTCCTGTATCTTATCCAACGGTTGTGATTGATATTTTACTTTCGAGAAATCAATAGCCTTCAAATCGATGCAACGTATCGAATTGTTATAGGCCGTTTTATAATAAACCTTCCGGTTCGTCAGATCAATAGCCGAGGTCCATTGTGTAGCACTGGGAATATCCGGAATATCACCAGCCTGCGAATATTCTATACCGATGGGAATATCAAAATTATTAAGCAAGTGGAAACATTGCTGCACGGTATCAAAGCCTGTGGCACGTTGCGGAGCTGTCCCCCGGTAAAAGGCCGCACGCACAAACCGCGAAGGAGGCGTGGCATCACCCGGAATACCGAGAAAACCGGAATTGCTACCAGTCGGCTGCAACGTAATACCGCTCAATTTTTGCACGGAAGCGTCACCCGGATGAAGATTGACGTAGTTGTTCAAATTAATGAGTTGCCATTCAAAGCCGGGGGCATTCGTCAGTACTCCTACTTTATTCTCATAAAAATGCGGCACGCCACCTACAATTTCCAATACAACCTGACGTCCCGACGGTTCACCGATACGCCAGTGTACTACCGCTGTCGTTTCCAATCCTACGACACGTACAGAAGAGAGGGCTGCTTTCACCTCGTCAATAGTAGAAAACTGCGACAACAACCACTCCGTCACTTGAAGGTCTGCCAGTGTCCGCTGGTTCTGTGCAGCGTCATACGTCTCATACCCCCCATAATGAGGAAAGAAAAATAGTCCGGCCGAAAGTCCTGCCTCATTGATTCCTTCGGCAATAAACTCTTTTTGTACAACAGCCAGACCGACCACTCCATATTTTGCCGTAAACGTTAGTCCATTGACACCTGTAGGAGTGAATGACGTGAGCTGCCGGCCACGTGGAATAATCACATACTCGCTTTGCAATACACCGCGCGCCCATTCAATCGTACGGGCTTGCACATAACTGCCGTCACGAGATGTCAGCGAAATTCCCGTACAAGCTACAGCCTGAAAAGTGCTGCCACATACGGCAGCAATCCCTAACAATAAGTTCTTTGTCATCTTCATCATTCATTATATATTTATTGCTAAAAACTCGATACTGTATAAAGACAACAAAATATGGGTTATTTTAGTTTGCAGATGCGACATTTGTATTGTAAAAGCACAATAGCGCAGAATATATATTCAAAGAGCAACAAGTAAAAAAGCAGTAAATAAACGAACTTAAATAAAAAGGTATCCGAACTCTTTGAACAAAACGAGAGTTTGGATACCTTCCATACTTATAGCGAAGCTTTCTATTGACCTGCTAATTTCTTTATTGCCCTATAAACTCCACTATAAGATTCATTTCCATCGTATTTTTTAGCTAATTCACAAGCCTTCTCCCACAATGTGAATTACCTGACGCAACTTATATGCAATTATTAAAATCTAATCGTTCATTCTTTCACCTCCCAAGTATCAGTCCTAAAAGATGCCACCGGAATACCATAGCGGCTATAGAGTGTCCCTTGCTCATAATTCCGGAAACAATAGCGGACAGCCACAGGAGCAGGAACTTTCTCACAACTTACTTCAAGACGTCCTGTATATTTCTCAATCTGTGCAGTAGCAGGATAAAACACATGATCGCTCCCGGCCACCTCCACGCCGGAAATAGTAGCTCCCAATGGTGCAAGCCCTTCACTGCCACAATCAAAAGCCAAGTACGCCTTGCCATTGGCTACCTCCATAGATTGATAGACAGGTGTATCCGGAACAAAACCTTTCAACCCATAACTTCCGGAAAGGGCCAGCAACGCCAACCGTTCGCCGACTTTACGTTTACGGGCCGGATGAATGCAATTACGATCACCGATATCCATTGTTACAACCATATTACTGTTTGGAATCTCTTTCAAGTTCAGCAATTGTGCCTCACGCAATAAAGCACTTCCTACCAGTTCCGCTCCCTCATACGCAAAAGGAGCTATCTGAACATAATAAAACGGCAATTCGCCTTGCCCCCACGCTTCACGCAACATCTTGACAAAAGCCGGCTGTAACCTGCGATATAAATCCGGGTCCTTACGATTGGACTCGCCCTGATACCAAAGAAAGCCTTTGATGGTATATTGCTCGACAGGAGCAATCATTGCATTGTATAGCATACAAGGCTTGTACTTCGGTCGTTCAATGGACGTTGTGTCGTCAAGAAAACGAAGGTCGAACGCCTTAAACGGAGCTAACACTTCACGGCTCATCCAAGCCTGAATGGCGGTTCCTCCCCACGAAGAGACAATAATGCCAACCGGCACATCAAGTACTTTTTGGAGATAGTCAGCAAAAAAATAAGCAGTTGCACTCGCTTCAGATACCACCTCCGGAGTATTCTTCAACCATTGCGCCCGGCAATCTTTTTGTGGTTTCCGCGCTCCCGCCTGTCCAATTGTACAAATCCGTATCGGTCGTGAAGGTTTGGCGCGGACAATCATATCCACAGCATCAGCAATAGGCTGATTGGCTTTTCCCATCAAAGGCATTTCCATATTCGACTGGCCGGCACATAACCACACTTCGCCAATCAGGACATCACGAAGCATCAATTCTTCACCGTCACTTAGGCTGATCGAGTAAGGTCCTCCCGCAACGGGTGTTCTCAAGCTTGTACGCCACATTCCCGCATCATCCGCCCGAACCGTATAAAGCTTCTGATCCCAGGAAGGACGGATAGAAACCGTTTTCTTAGGGGACGCCATTCCCCATATCTGCACATCGGTTTGTTGTTGCAAAACCATGTTGTCTGTGAAGAGCGAAGAAAGTACCACCTTGGCAGGTGCACTTACTACGCTACATATAGCCAAAAGAAAAACAAGAAATCTCATATCCTGCCAATTTATTTAATGATATAATTCTTTTTCTCTTTCCCTATTCCTTTCAGGGTCAGAGATTTCCATGTATCAGGGATTGCTCCTTTTCCGGCTACAATACCTTTATCCGTAATATCCAATCCACCGAATCCCATCAGTACGGACTGCAATACACCACCTGCCCCTGTCAGGAAATAAGGGTTCGTACCACCGTCAAACTCGGCAATTACCCGGAATGGCGGATTCAGATTGGGAAGATAGGAATCTCTAAAGTAGTGCCATGCACGTTCACGGTCTCCCAAACGGGTAAACAAAATAGAGTAAATGGACTTCGACATGGCAGGTGTCTTTTTTCTCGGAACAGTCTGTAGATAATATTCCAAATCCTTCCGGATCTGCTCTTTATCCGTAATAAGCTTTAACGGGAAAGCTAACAGGCAGACATCAGCCTGTTTGGTTATAGCCCCGTCATACGTATCATGCTCTGCCGTTACTCCATTGGCAAGTTTCCGGAAACGAAGTTTCTCCGCCACAGTTGTCCACATAGGGTCTGACTTTACATTCAACAGTTTGGCTGCTTTACAGGCAGCTTCCAAAGTAGATTTCGCGACACCGTTTGTATAAGCATTATTATTCACATTCTTTCCTCCTTGACGGTTTTGGTTCCATTCATCCGCTCCAATAACATTCCTGATTTCATACTCTCCCGCTTCATTCGATTCCGAACGGCTTACCCAGTATTCGGCAGCGGCACTAAGAATAGAAAATCCTTTTTGACGAAGCCATTCTACATCCTGCGTCACAGCATAATATTGCCAGGCTGCCATAGCTACATCTCCCGTAATATGATTTTCGAAAGGGCCGTACATGTTGGTTACTGTGTTATCCTCGTTTCCCATCTCACTACTTTCCCACGGGTACATAGCTCCTTTATAGCCGTGCATGAAGGCATTATGCCTGGCTGCGTCCAAACGCTGATAACGATACTCTATCATTGACTCCGCCAATTCGGGATGCAGCAATAATAAAGCCGGAAAAATCCACGTATCAGCATCCCAGAATACATGGCCGTTGTAACCGAAACCCGAAAATCCCATCGGGGAACAGGACAATCCCGAACCTTCCCGCACAAAGGCATACATGTGATAAAGCATACTGTGAATGTCTTGTTGCGACTGAAGATCGCCCTCAATCACAATATCACTTTCCCAAAGCTTATCCCACGCAGCTATATGCTTGCTCCATAATCGTTCCACACCTTCTACAGCCGCAAATGCCGTCAACCGTTCCACTTCATTCTTGACATCGACATGAGTGGCGGAGGAAAGTGTCGTCCCGATAATCGAAAAAGTGTAAGGCTGACCTGCCTGCAAACGAACCGTAAACTCTTGTGTATGTACTCCGACTCCGCGTGCACTCCGGTGGCAGACTTCCGGACGGGGAAAAGAATCATCGAAAACAAACGATGAACAAGCCCCGATTTCAAGTTCCCGGGTCGGAGATTTGGCCATCGACGTACAGAAATCAATCGCTGTCTTTCCATTGAATATCCGGTTGAAAGACTCCTGCGGATTACGTAACGATTCATGCACCGTCAGTATATTCGCCACAGCTACTTCTATGTCTTCTTTCGGAATAATCCGCACCCGCAGCAAACACGAATAAGGCAAATGACGTAATGACGTATATTGATACTCAACACGGGCAAGCGATTGATAATCAAACTCTCCGCAAAACACTCCCTGACGCATATCCAAAGTCTGTTTATAACCGGATATCCGGGAAGCTGTCACCGTAGAACCGTTTATCTGCAATTCCGTATCGAGCATATTGATGCCATGCAAGAAATTGTTTACCCTCCCCTTACCATAGATATCATAGAGTCCTCCCAACACGACGCGGGATATCTTCAAAGGTTCGGGAGAAGAGACTAATCCCAGCATACCATTGGCTACTGTTATTCCATAATAAGACGGAGGCTCAATCTGTCCGGCAGTTATTTTCCAGGCATCCTGCGCCGACAAACCAGTGACAGGCCACACCCCCGTCAACAACAGGAATACTAATAAGTTTCTCTTTCTCATTTGATCTACTTTTTTATAAGTTTTTTGCAAGCTTTTTATAAACGTACAGCCAGTCTTTTCTCATCGGAGCAAGGCAAAGCCCGTTCCGACGAGAAAAGAAACATGCTAACTAAAAGTCTGTATGGATAAAAAAACTAATACATATATCCGTTCTTACCCGGATTACCGCCCATCTGCGACCAGGCATTGGCTGCATAACCTGTCGCCGCTCCTTCAACAGCAAACAGAGTCGGTTTTCCTTCCAGCATACCGGTCACATAGATTGTGCCATCAGCAGATATGGTAGGAGATGATTTCAGTTCGGTTCCAAGCTGGAGCGAAGCGATTGCCTTTCCTGTGACCGGTTCAAGCTTCACCAAAGAACCTTTTTCCGTATCATTATAGTAGATATACCCTTCATTATCTATAGCAGGAACACCATAAGCAGTACCAGCCACTTCTGTTGACCACAAAACGGAACCAGCGGAAGAAATAGCAGTAATGTATTTGTCAGTAGCTACATACACAACCCCATTTCCATCAACCACCAAGCCATAACCGGTTTGTTTATTTTCCCCTTTGACAGCAGTGTACCATTCAGGAGTAGAAACATTACCTGCGGTCGTCTTCTTGATATCATAGCAATAAACCAATGCTTTCGTCTCATTGGTCGAAATCCGGGCACCCAAATTATGACAAAGAATATATGCTCTCCCGTCTGCACCGACAGCGATCTGACTGCCATTCGGCTGATCATTCGGAGCATAGTTTTGCTCATTGGTCGACTTGCTCCAGCCATTGCCATTCGGAAAGAAGATGTGTGTACCATACGACCGTCCTCCGCTCTGTCCCGTGTTGACAAGTGCCCTGCCATCTTTCAATCCTACGCAACCGCCATAACTTCCGGAAGATGTTTTCTCCGCATACTTCAGAACACCGGACGCTTTATCGTAAATACGGAAATGCATACCATCCGTACTTGGAGCCGAATTCGTCAGAATCATCACATACTGATCCGTGACAACCGGAGCACCGAAAGGACGCATACTCGATTTTGCGCCAATCGAAGTAAACCACTTCTGTGTGCCGCCGTCCGCACCACCTTTAACGGCATAAATACTGGCAGACTTAGTTGCATCCGCTTTGGAAGAATTATCTCCGACAGCTACATAAACCGTTCCGTCGGAATCCACCGTAGGAGTCGGATGCTGATAGTCAGAACCTCGATTCGGTTCATTGTTCTGTCCGCAATCAAATCCCCAAGTCCGTTCACCGAGTTTCGTGAAACAAACCAGGTTATAATTACTGGAAGAAACATAAACATACTCACCATCTGCACTTGTTGCCGGAGAAGTGCCGTACACCACTCCCTGCTCATCGTAGGAATGAGACCATAACACGCCAAGACTACCGGCCCCCTTGGCTATATCCATTGTGACAGTCTTCGTATCTTTCCTTTTTTTATTATCCGTCACAGTCAGCGATACGTTTATTTTTCCATGCGAACCGAAAGTAATTTTCGGATTCTCCTCTGTAGAGAGGATAGCGCCGAACGTCCATTCTCTTTTGACAATCTCACACCCTTCCGCCGCTTTCGATTGATCCGTAAAAGCAATTTCTTCTCCCGCTACAATTCGTTCGGGCAACCAACTGAAGTCTGCCGTAGGACGAATACCGTCATCGATAATTTTAATGGTCTTTTCAAATACCGACTTCATAGCACCGCGATCCGAAGTGACAGTCAGACGAAAAAGATATTCTCCGCCCTCTTCCACACTAAAAGGCTCGGGAGCAGTCAGTTCATAGGACACCTTACCCATAAATTCCCATTTGCAGACTGCAATCCGGGCATTCTCCACCGTCGACGTGTTTGTCAGGGTAATCAAGTCACCAATCTCATAGGATTCTTTATCTGTAGTAAATCCTGCCTGCACCCATGTCTCTTCTTCAGGCGTACATCCTACCAGCAGACCGATAGCAGCCACTAATAAATATATGATTCTTTTCATTGCGTTTCTGTAATTTTAGATGATCGTTTCATTACTTCACGTATTCCAATTTACCGACGATGGGATAATGATCGGAGATATAAGTGATATTCTGATATACCTTATCGATCGTCTCGAACTTCAAAGCTTTAAAGCCTATACAAAAGATATGATCTACTATATAAGGATTGGCAGTACCAAAGCCTGTATATGAGTTTTTCGTGTCTGTGACCGGAGCTGATAGACGCACATTAGTCATGAATGTTTTAACCCCGTCAAAGATATCGCTGTCGATCTGTTTGTTAAAGTCAGCAGTCAGCAACATCGGCAATCCTTCCGGATTGAGTTCGGACATTTTATTCACAATCACTTCCATCGACTTGCCCGGAGCGATGGTAGAGCCTACATCAATGTGAGTATTGACGAAAAAGAATTTCTTGCCGGAAGCAATGTGCTTGAAAATTGCCCACGTTGCCACACGAGGAACAGTATTGTCCCAACCTTGGGAACCCGGAACATCCGGAGTTTCGGAAAGCCAGAAACAATCCCACTTGACAAGCTCAACAGCCTTTTTCCGATAAAAGATAGGAACAAACTCATCATTGTTGGCATTGTTGGCACGGCGTCCCTTGCCGATATATCCATAATCTTTCCAGTTCTCTTCCAACCACTTCAACTGTGGAGGCCGGGCTTCCTGTATACCGATCACCGTCGGTTTCTGATCTTCAATCATCGGAATAAAGGCTGTCGTACGGGTCTCCCAGGATTTATCTCCCGTATCATTGGTGTTATAATAACGGATATTGAACGACATGACTTTAATTTGGTTATCATTCAGTGACGGGTCTTCCTCTTTTACTGTTTCCGGGTCCTTATAAAATTCTGAATAATCAGGAGTAGTATTACTGCATCCGCCTAATGCTACAACATAGATAGCAATAACAGGCAATATCTGGTTAAATTTCATCATACTAAATCTTTTATATTTTAATTCCAATTGGGGTTCTGTGATAGTTTATATCCGGCACTCTCATAGTCGCGGATCACCTGTGCAGGAACAGGATAAAGATATTGGCGGTCGTCATCGTACCAGATGCGGTTTCCCGTACCGGGGTTATATCTCAAATCGTATCCGCCTGCGGCATTTGCTGTGGCATAAAGTCCTGTTTCATTCTTTACGTTCACCGTTTTGCAGTCTTTATTGGATGATTGCGTACCGTTATCGGTAAAGTAGCAATCAGGAGTTCCGTCACCATTCAGGTCAATATCCACATTCAATGCGCTGATGTGCATGCCTGTCCACGGTAGTTCCTCTATCAGTTCACCACATTTCCAACGACGCAAATCATTGAATCTCGTTCCTTCAGCCACCAACTCAATGGCACGTTCCCGACGGATTTCCAGTAAAACCGGATTAGTGATATTCGGATAAAAGACCTGCTGCAAATACGAATCAACAGTTGTAGGGAGTTTTTCCGTTCCGCCTGTGATTCCAGCACGTCGACGCAGGGCGCCGATGGTAGTGTTCCATTCAGCATCAGTAAGTCCACCCAGTTCGGCTTGTGCTTCGGCATAGTTAAGCAGCACTTCAGCGTAACGCAACAGGGGGATACTGTTGTTGTTCTTTTCATTGTTATCATATTTCGTGTCATCAAGAGAATACTTAATCACATGATAACCGGTCAGGCAAACTGTCATATCGGCTACTACGGCTTTTCCGTCACGTTTGAAATCCAGTCCGCGGATGGTCTGTGCCAAACGCAGGTCACGGCTCTTCATCTCTTCCACAAAGTTTTTGGTTTCGTAACCTGTTTCGGAAGTGAACGGAGTGCCGTCCAATTTCAGGTAAGTATTGACAAACGGACGAACCAGACTCCAGCCTTTACCGTACGAAAGCGAGTTATACCAGTAATTTTGAGTCCCGTAGATACCTGATGCGCTATTGGCACATACCGCCAGAATTACTTCAGAGGTAATGGGTGCTTCCAGATAGAACAAATCACGGTAGGCCCCTTTGGTTCCTGTTGCCGTATTCAGCGAAAGCCCGCTGTTGTCCATTACCAATTTGGCTGCATTGGCAGCATGGCGGTAAAGTTCTTCCGGAGTGATTTCCAAACCTGTCAGCTTGTGATAACGACGATAGGCGGCTTCGAACAGACACACTCGGGATTTGAGTGCGGCTGCGGCCCATTTGGTGAGTGTGGAGCTATTGACAGAAGAAGTTGCCTGAATATGTTCGTAAGCAAAATCGAGATCTTCGATCATATTCTTGATGATAACGTCCCGGCTGTCACGCTCTTTATACATGACATCGTACTGGTAGGACTGTATTTCATTGCCAAACCAGGGAACTTCGCCATATTGAGTCAACTTGTCATAATAAAACCAGGCGCGGAACCAACGGGCAATGCCCAAGTAATTATCGCGGGTAGCTGCATCCACTGTGCACTCTTTCGAGTGACAACCATCAATAAAATAGTTGATGTTCCGTAAGGTTCCCCACGACCAGCTGGTAGCAGTCTCCGAATTGTACGCGTTTTGCTGAATAAACACATCGGTCTGCCGGACAGAGGCAATATCACACATTGCGTCCTGTTGATAGCCCGTGGTAAGTGTCGGCAACGCCCGATAAAAGGAGTAGGCATAAAGGCGCAATCCGGACTCACTGCCGAAAACCATCGATTTGTCAGCTTCCACCTGCATCGTCTCCGTCAAATCGCAACTACTTAACAGCACCGTTGCACACAGAAGCAGGATATTACGTATATTACTTAATCTTTTCATATCTTCTTTGTTTCTATTTAGTAAGTGATCGATATTCCTAAACTTAGATTCCGCATCGTCGGATAGTTGAAGCCGTCTCCTTTGTTACCGGAAGTCAGGTCATTATCCGAACCTTTCGTTATCACTGTCACATCGTAATCTTTCGTGTGGCGGTAGAGTGGAGACCACGACCATAAGTTCTCACCCGAGAAATAGACGGACACTTTAGAGAAACCTGCTTTTGCTATCCATTTCTTTGGCAAGTTGTAACCAAACTGCAAGTTTTTGAGCCGGAAGTAGGATACATCCTGCAAGTAGCGTGTATTGGCCGTACCTTTATATAAGGGGTTGTAATAACCCGAATAGCGCGGCAAATAGGCATCCGGACGGTCTTTTGTCCAATAGTTGTTCAAGTGCCACACAGGAACCTGGTTGTAAGGACGGTTATACTGTCCCCAGAAAGAACTCTCACCGCTGGGATACCAGTCTTGTTTTCCTACGCCGTCGAACATGGCTGACAGAAAGAAGTTATTCCAGTCAGCACTGAATGAGAGGGTATAGATGTAGCGCGGCTCGGAGTTTCCTATGATTTTCCGGTCGCCCGGTGAGTCTACTGTGTTGGCTCCGTTATCAATAGTACCTGTATTGTTCAAGTCTTCAAAGCGCATATCACCCGGATAAGTGATGTAATTGACAGAGGTCTGCATCAAGTTGTTTTTGTAGCCCTTTCCATCAAAGGCTGCATCAATTTCTTCCTGTGACTGAAATAATCCATTACAGACAAATCCCCAAATTTCACCGATACGCTGGCCTACATAATAATCATCCAGATCACGTTTCGGATTATTATATTTGTCTATCACCGAATGATAGTCGGCAAGGGTAGCTTTAATGCCGAAGCTGAACGGTTTGCCTGCCAAGCGGAACGAGTCATTATATCCCAATGAAATTTCGTAGCCATAGGTACTCATGTCGGCATAGTTTCCTTTGGGTGAAGATGCTCCGAATGTATCGGGAAGCGTCGGACCCACTGTATACATATTAGCGGTCTTACGTACATAATAATCGGCGGACAGCGTAATCTTGTTGTTCCAGAATCCCAGGTCGATACCACCATCGATGGTTCGTGAAGTTTCCCAACCGATATTATCAGGGATTTGGTCGGGGTTGAGCGTGTAGCGCAACTGCGCTTTACCGTCCAGGTAACGGCCTTCGCTCGAAGAGCCGGTAGTAGAGTAGGTCTTCAATGCGAACTTTTCCAGATAAGAGTACGGTCTCACATTACTATTACCCAACGCACCATAAGAGACACGCAGTTTTCCATTGGAGATAATAGCCGGATTTACTTTCCAGAACTTCTCTTCCGAGAAACGCCATGCTGCCGAAGCTGAAGGGAAAAATCCCCATTGCGAATTGTTGGGAAACTTCGAAGAACCGTCATAACGTCCGTTTGCCTCAAACAGATAACGGTTATCATAAGAGTAGTTCAACCGGAAGAATGCTCCGGCATACCGCCACCGGTTACCATCGCTCTTTATAGACATATTATCTCCCATTGCAAAGTTTATATTTTCCACATCAGGCATCAACAAACCATTCCGTTCCGAAGAGATTGCTTTGTAGTCCTGCTGTTCGTAGTTATATCCCGCCAAAGCTTTCAAATAATGTTTTCCGGCAAAGGTATCCTCATATTCGGCATATACATTGGTGGATATATAGGTGGTCTGTTGCACTTTCTCCAACATCTTATCGTCTGTTTCCGGCACCCCCAGATATTTAATCACTCCTTCGTAATCACTATATGGAACGGCGGTAGTCTTCTTATCTTCTATGAAATCTTTCGTACGGAAAGAGAAGTCTCCGGTGAAACGTAATTTGTTGTCCAGCATGGTTATATTCAGAGTGGTCGTATTTTTCAGCGTCTTCGTTGTACGTTTTATCCAGTTGTCCCCTGTCACCAGTCCGCCGACAGAACGTGCTCCGGAATGTGTCAAGCTACCGTCCGGATTGAAAATTGGTTCGGACGGATGCCCTTCCATGTTGATGGCTTTCCAAACCAGACCTTCATTCTGCTCTACATAACCTAACGGTTGCGTATATTTATCGTGAGTATAGTCGATGTTATTGGAAATCTTCAGCCAGTCGAATACTTGTGCACTGATTTTGGTGCGCATATTCATTGTACGGTAGGTGTCCGAGTTATAATTGAACAGACCATCGTAATCGTACAAACGGGCGGAAGTGTAGTAACTGATTTTCCCGTTCGAACCGCTGATAGATACATTGTGGGACTGTGCAAATGTATGATCTTTATAAAGTGCATCATAGTAATCTTCATTCCCGTAGTAAGTATACTTTCCGTCAGGTCCAACTGCTGCCTGCAATGTGTTGCCTGCCAACTTTCTCTGCCGGAAAGTTTCCAACCATTCTTTTGAGAAAGGTTGCGACTTGTTAATACTGGTAGGTTCTATCCCGCGATAATTAAATTCTGCCTCACGGAACAAATATGCCCAGACATAACCATCATCAACCACGTCCGGTATAGCATACGGAGTCTCATAAGAGAAGTTTCCCGTATAATTGATAGTAAACTTATCTTTTTGCTTCGACGGATCTTTTGTTGTAATCAGGACAACCCCATACGGAGCACGTGAACCGTAAATGGCTGCCGAGGCCGCATCTTTCAATACGGACACACTTTCTATATCATTCGGATTCAGCATGGCGGGATCGCCTTCCACACCGTCTATCAATACCAGCGCACTACCACCCGCTCCGATAGACGTTACACCACGGATATTATACGAAGCCGATTGATTGGGCTTACCATCGGCTAACGAAATATTCAGATTGGGGACAGCGCCTTGCAACATCTGTGTGACATTAGCCACCGGACGATTTTCAAACACATCTGATGATACATTTTCTACCGCACCTGTCAGGTTTATCTTTTTTTGAGTACTGAATCCCACCACCACTACTTCGTCCAGCGTCTGCGTATCATCTTTCAGCATGACTGTCAGGTAGTTCTTATTTTTCACGCTCACTTCTTGTGTCAGAAACCCCAGATAGGATATTTGTACGATGCTCCCCTCGCTGACTGTCATCTGAAACTTACCGTCCATATCGGTGATCGTACCTGTCATGCCATTCTTTTCTTTTATATTGGCTCCGATAACAGGATCGCCCGACATGTCCTTCACTATCCCGCTAATTGTGTATTTCCGGGAAGATGATTGTGCCGGCTGACTGCCTTTCTTCTTAATGATAATATCTTTTCCCTGGATAGTGTAGCTAACATCTTGCCCTGCCAAGACCTGTTCTACCACCTTTTCAATAGGTAAATCTTTGGCTAGCACGGTCACAATCTTTTTGGTATTCAGATCGCTTGCTGCAAATGCAAATGAATATCCGTTTCGCTTCTGTATTGTTTCAATAGCCTGCTTTACGGTTACGTTCTTCAACTGCAAGTTGATAAGCTGCGCAAATGAGCTTAGATAAGAGCATAGCAAGAGCAGGACCATGAAAAAGACTTTCTTCTTATTTTTCATAAGTCAATAGATAAATAATTGATAAATAGGATGAGAAGTTTAGGATTTTATTTATATTTGCCTAAGCTTTCATCAATTAAAGTCACTGTGGCTTTTAAGATAGAAGGGTAAGAGGTCAGGGGATGGAAAAGGAACCTGGCCTTTTTATGTTTCTATCAAGAGAGGTGAATCATGTTTTTTCTAAATGGCTTTTCATATTTCTTTAAGTTTTAAAGGTTTAACATCTGTTCATTTGGGAAGTGTGATCACAATATTTTTTCCATTAATGGTATAAGTCATTTTATCTGTAGACGACAATACATTCATAATCTCCTGAATGCTTTGCTCTCTTTTACGGAAGTTTCCATAAAAACGAATCGTATTTAATGTGTCGTCTGCAACGGTTATTTTTACGTCATAGCTTCTTTCCAATTCTTTAATGATATCTGAAAGCAGTACTTCGTCAAAATAAAGACGATCATTTGTCCATTCAACACTATGGATAGCTTTAGTAGCGGAAATAGATAGTTTTCCGGTCTTCTTATCCAATAATGCCTGTTGGTTCGGATGAAGTACCGTTTCTTTTTGCAGAGTGTTCAAGGCTACTTTTCCTTCCAGAAGGCATACTTTAGCTTCCAGATCGTCTTTATAGTTCCGAAAGTTAAATTTAGTACCTAATACCTTTACATCCAGCTCTTCTGTGTGTACTTTAAAAGGTATTTCTTTATTTTTAGTAACTTCAAAATAGGCTTCTCCCGATAAATCCAAAGCACGCTCATTGATGCCAAAATCTTGTGCATAACTCATCTTAGAACCTGCATTCAGCCAAACTAACGTCCCATCGGGAAGATACAATTTAGTCTTTGAACCATAAGGAGCCTCAACAGTAATACGTGTCAACTGGTTTTGGAGTACTCTCTTTCCACTCTGAAAAGCGATTGTTGCACACACAAAAACAATAATAACCATGGCAGCAGCATACATCCACGGGCGTATGTGAAATGCTTTCCGTTTTTCCGGCCGTTTTACAGAGGCCCCGGTATGTTCTAAAAATAATTGATAAGCTTGTTCTTTATTGAAGTTCAACTCATCGGCTTCGTCTGAAGCGGCTATCCAGACTTCTTGCATATCGGAAAAATACTTTCGGTTTTCTTCCGAAATATTCAGCCAATCCTGCAACAACTGCATTTCTTCCTGGGTCAGACTATTTGTGAGATAGCCGATAATCCAATCATTGACTGTATCCGTATGTAGCGATTGTTCATTCATAAAAATAGTGCCTTTATATATACTACAGTTTTTTATTATAGGAGGGTAGGATAAAAAGCAAAAATAATACATAAAAAAGTTCCCAGTTCTTTTTTCAGTACTACTAATGCACTCTTAATGTGATACTTGACGGTATTGATGGAAATTCCCAGCTTCTGTGATATTTCTTCGTAAGTCATCTCCTGAAAGCGGCTCATGATGAATACTTGCCTGCAAACCGGTGGTAGTTTATTGACGGATTCT
Source organism: Bacteroides sp. (assembly GCA_019412865.1). Taxonomy (GTDB): domain Bacteria; phylum Bacteroidota; class Bacteroidia; order Bacteroidales; family Bacteroidaceae; genus Bacteroides. The sequence continues at coordinate 16,068 of DXOJ01000370.1, forward strand.
TTAATTTTAGACTCCAATTCTTCTTTTAACAGGTTACCTAAAGGTTGTTGAGTGTCGGATATGATATTTTGTAATTGAATGCCTGCCCGTTCAATGGTAGAGAAACGTATCTCTGTCTCCTGTTGTTTGAGGGCTAAGTAGTTCAGGCATTTATTACGTACGGCTACTATCAGATAGTTGCGAAGAGGAGGCACGAGTTCCAACCTGTCTCTGACTTCCCAAAGATGAAAGATGACATCGTTCACTATACTTTCCGCCTGCACTCTGTCTTTCAAAAGATAATAACTAAGTTTGCAGAGAGCAACATAATGATAATCATATATGTATCTATATGCTTCATTATCCCCGGCCTTTAGCTTCTTTATAATGTGTCTTTCATCGATTGGAATCATAATCTGTTTTTTCTGCTCTGCAATATTCGGATAATATATTGAAAGATGCAAATTAATCAGAGGAAAAAATAAAAATGAAAAAAGAATGAAA
>DXOJ01000371.1 GCA_019412865.1 Bacteroides sp.
TTATTCTTCCTTTTGTTGTTTTCGTCTGTTGCTTCCGTATATGGGCAACAGCGAACGATCACTCTTAATCTATCGAAAGTACCCTTAAACACTGCTTTGAAAGAAATTGAGAAACAAATTTCAATGTCAGTAGTCTATAACACAAATGATGTCGACATAAATCGCATCGTATCCATCAAGGTAACAAAAGAATCTCTGAATAATGTAATGAATCAGTTATTCAGAGGAGTTAATGTCAGTTTTTCAATAGTAGATAATCATATTGTACTTTCTGCAAAGAGTAATAAAGAAGAACAGCAGAAAAAAACTCCAATTATGGCAAGTGGTACTGTTACCGATTCAAAAGGAGAACCATTGATCGGAGTTAGTATTCTGGTAAAAGGAACTTCAAACGGTACTATCACTGATATGGATGGAAATTTCAAAATACAGGCTGCAAAAGGAGATGTACTTGAAGTGTCCTATATCGGTTATGCCTCCCAAGCAATCACGCTTGCCAATGCTCAACCTCTGAAAGTAACTTTGGGAGAAGATACGCAAATATTGGATGAAGTTGTTGTTACTGCTTTGGGGATTAAGCGTGAACAAAAAGCTCTGAGTTACAATGTACAACAGATGAACGGAGATGACTTGACAACGGTGAGAGATGCAAACTTCATGAATTCATTGACAGGTAAGGTGGCAGGTGTAAGTATAAATTCATCTTCTGCCGGTGCTGGAGGCGCGGTTCGTGTGATTATGCGTGGTACAAAATCTATTTCTAAAGATAACAACGCGCTTTATGTAATTGACGGTTTACCTATGTTTAATGTATCTACCGGAAGTGAAAGCGGCGGAACCATGTCTGACCAGCCGGGTACGAATAGTGTAGCAGATATCAATCCGGAAGATATTGAAAGCATGAGTATATTGACAGGACCGGCTGCTGCTGCTCTTTACGGTTCAGCCGCTGCTAATGGTGTCGTGTTAATTACTACTAAAAAAGGAGAAGCTGGTAGGATGAAAATTTCATATAGCAATAGCACCATGTTCTCTTCCCCTTTAAAAATGCCTGATTTCCAAAATACATACGGAAACATATCGGGTGAGAATACTAGCTGGGGAAATAAGCTGGAATCCCCGACGAGTTATGATCCTGCGGATTTCTTTAATACGGGTGTAAACGAAATCAATGGTTTGACTTTTACGGTCGGAACTGAGAAAAATCAGACTTATGCTTCTGTATCTACTACTAATTCAACAGGAATATTGCCCAATAATTCTTATAACAGATATAACTTCTCCATTAGAAATACAAGTATGTTTTTGAATGATAAGTTGTCTTTGGATTTAGGTGCTCAATATATCATACAGAATAATAAAAACATGGTAGGTAGCGGTGAATATTTTAATCCGTTGGTTTCCCTTTATTTATTTCCTAGAGGAGAGAACTTTGAAGAAGTTCAGATGTATGAACGTTATGACGAGGCACGTAATATCATGACTCAATACTGGCCGACTGCCATTTTTGGTTCAGAGCTTAATATGCAGAATCCGTATTGGATTATGAACAGAATGAATATGAATGCAGATAAGAGACGTTATTTGTTCAACGCTAGTTTGAAATGGGATATTACCGATTGGATAAATGTAGTAGGGCGTATCAAGGTGGATAACACTGATATGGACAGCTTTAGAGAATCTTACGCAAGTACCAATCAGACATTTACGGAGGGTAGTAATAAAGGCTTTTATGGACATACAAAGCAAAACGACCGTTCTTTTTATGGAGATGTGTTAGCTAATGTTTCCAAGAACTTTTTAGAGGACAAGCTTTCAGTAAATGCGAATATCGGCGCATCTGTTAATGACACGCGTGAAGATTCGTTCTACTATAAAGGGGGATTGGCTACGATTCCTAATTTTTTCCATGTAGGAAATATCAATATGGCTACATCGAAACGTAATGAACTTTCATGGCATGACCAAACTCAAAGTGTGTTTGTCAGTGCTGAATTTGGGTGGAATCATGCTGTTTATTTGACCGCTACCGGAAGAAACGACTGGGCTTCTCAATTGGCTTATACCGACAGTCAGTCTTTCTTCTATCCGTCAGTAGGTTTGTCGTTGGTGTTGAGTGAAATGGTTAAGTTGCCGGAACCTGTTTCATATTTGAAGGTTCGTGGTTCCTGGGCAAAAGTGGGATCGGCTCCAAATCGCTGGCTGACTTTACAGCAATACACTTATAATGAACAGACTAATACGTATGAATATCCAATCACGCATTATGGCGCTCCGCTGAAACAAGAAGATACCAAGTCTTGGGAGCTGGGATTGAACGCCAAGTTCTTGAGGAATCGAATTAATTTTGATATGACTCTTTATCGTTCGGATACTTATAACCAAACCTTTACTGTAGAATCTTCAGGTTCTTCCGGTTATAAGAACAACTTGGTGCAGGCTGGTAAGATTAGAAATCAAGGTATCGAATTGGCTCTTGGTTATAATGACACATTCGGTCCGGTTAAATTCTCTACAAACTTCACTTATACATTGAATCAGAATGAAGTTGTCCGTTTGGCTAATGGAGAAATAAATACGGATACGGGTGAAGCTATTGAGATGGAGTATTACTCAAATGGCGTTTTGGGTGCTTCCGGAGGTCCGGTTCTTAGAATGACAGAAGGCGGAAGCATGGGAGATATTTATACCAATCAGCGTTTGCGCCAGTCTCCTAATGGATATATTTGGGTAGACCCAATGAGCGGAACGGTTGAACTGGAGACTACGGAATACAAGAAAGTGGGTTCGGTACTTCCTAAATATAATATGGGATGGAATGGTAGCGTAAGTTGGAAGGGATTGAACTTAGGTTTCTCTTTTGCCGGACGTTTTGGTGGAGTTGTCGTTTCAGATACGCAAGCTCTTCTGGATAGATACGGGGTGTCAAAAACAACTGTGGATGTGCGTGAGGCCGGAGGTATGAAAGTGAATGCCGGAACTGTTTCCGCACGCAATTATTATGAAACGATTTCTTCCGCTATCGGCACTTATTATGTATATAGCGCAACGAATATCCGCTTGTCAGAATTGAGCCTTAATTATACATTGCCTAAGAAGTGGCTGAATAATAAGGTGGATTTGACGGTGGGACTGACAGGAAAAAATCTGTGGTTGATTTATTGCAAGGCTCCCTTTGATCCGGAAAGCACTTCGTCTACTTCAAATAATTTCTATCAAGGTGTGGACTACTTCCAACAACCAAGTACCCGTAACATCGGATTTAATGTTAAATTGTCATTTTAATCAACTATGAAAAGGATAAATATAAATAGTTATATAAAGAGTTCCATATATATGATGGCGATCTCTTTATTGTCCGGCTGTACCGGCAACTTTGAAGACTACAACAAGAATCCTTACGGACCGCTTTCTTCAGACTTGCTGGGTGATAACGTCGAAACAGGTATCTTGATAAAAGCAATGTTTCCCGCCATTGTGCAAGGGCAGCAAAACAACTCGCAAATGATAGACCAAATGATAGGGCTTGAATATGGCGGACACGCTTCCATGATTAATCCATGGGGAAATAGTGGAAATTATTATACTTATAATCCGCGCATCGGGTGGTATGGAAATACATTTGATACATCTATGCCGCAAATTTATAGTAATTTTTTTCAAATTAAGGATAAGACGGGAGGCAAGGGTGTTGTTTATGCCTGGGCCGAAGTGTTGAGAGTTGCCGCATCTTTGAAAATAAGTGATTGTTATGGTCCCATCCCTTATTCAAAAATTAATGGAACGGCTTATACTGTGGCTTATGATAGTATGGAGGAACTTTACAATCAGATGTTTGCCGATTTGGAGGATGGCATTTCTATATTCAAAGCAGCGTTGGCTTCCGGAGCTGACGTATCAACCTTGGCGGATTTTGATTATGTATATGGCGGGAACTTTACAAAATGGGTAAAGTATGCCAATACATTGAAATTACGCATGGCTATGCGTATCGTGAATGTTGCGCCTGCTTTGTCTAAAGAAAAAGCGGAAGAAGCAGTAAATGACAGTTACGGTGTGATGGCTGAAGCTGGAGATGCCGCTTTCAGTAGTTTTAATGATGGTATGAATCCGTTCTATCGCGCTGCTTATACGTGGAATGGGGGAGAGTTCAGAGCTAGCGCTAATATCACTTCTTATTTGGGAGGTTATAAGGATCCCCGTCTTACCATTTACGTGAAAGAATCGGAGGAAAATGGTTATGTTGGAGTTCGCAACGGAATCTCACAGACTGCAAGCTCATTTGCTTCTTATCAGAAACTATCCAATGTCAATGTAGGGGAAGGTGATAAACTGCTCGTCATGTCTGCTGCTGAAGCCTATTTCTTAAGAGCGGAAGGAGCTTTGAGAGGTTGGAATATGGGAGGAACAGCGAAAGAACTTTATGAAACCGGAATTGCTGTTTCAATGGCCGAAAAAGGAGCTTCTGTCGGTGATTATTTGAGTAGTAAAGCCGTACCGGAGGCTTATACGGATCCTGTAAACTCGAAATATAATGTTGTGGCTGCAAGTACTATT
>DXOJ01000372.1 GCA_019412865.1 Bacteroides sp.
ATTAATCATTTATGGTTCGTATCTTCCTTACCGGCTATATGGGTGCCGGAAAAACGACGTTGGGTAAGGCTTTTGCCCGGCATATGAATATACCGTTCATCGATCTGGACTGGTATATTGAAGAGCGTTTTCACAAAACCGTTGGAGAATTATTCATTGAACGAGGCGAAACAGGATTCAGGGAGCTGGAGAGAAATATGCTCCATGAAGTAGCCGAGTTTGAGAATGTGGTAATTTCGACGGGGGGGGGAGCGCCTTGTTTTTATGATAATATGGATTTTATGAACCGGACCGGAAAGACTGTTTTTCTGGAGGTGCATCCGGATGTGTTGTTCAGGCGCTTGCGTGTGGCTAAACAACAACGTCCTATTCTTCAGGGTAAAGAGGATGAAGAACTGAAAGCGTTCATTGTTCAGGCACTCGAGAAGCGTGCTCCTTTTTATCATCAGGCACAATATATCTTTAATGCAGACGAATTGGAAGATCGTTGGCAGATTGAAACATCGGTGCAATGTTTGCGACAACTTTTGGGATTGTAGAAGTAACAGTCGTTATATTTTGTGTAATCGTTATTTGGAAAGCTGTGGAATGTGTGTAATTTGTGCCTGATAATGAATGATTATTGGGAGGAATTTTGCTGTATTCAGAAATCAGGTAGTTGTGATGTTCTCTTTTTGTTGGAACTTCGTTTTTTTTGAGACTCTTGTTTGTGCATTCGGTCAATATTTGTACCTTGCACTCGTTATGAGATTTTTTATTGACTAGTAACACAAAATTAAGGTAAAGTTCTATATCATGAAAACTTTAAAAGAGAAATTTGGGGAGTTATCCGCTAAAATTAAAGCATCCGGACAGCCTGCAAGGGTATGGTTTCCGCAGTATACACCGGCTTCATTGTTAAGTGCGGAAAACTGGTGGGAAGCATTGGCTGTATGTGAATATGCTTTGGACACAAAAGAAGACGAGAAATTAACAGAAGATTTTTTTGAACTGATATTCAGTGCTTTTGACTGTAACGTAGAGGTGGAACTCAACGCGGAAGAATATGAATTCTGGTGGGAAAAGGTGATGCAGGTATGCGACCGTGTGGCAGAGTTTAGCGGTGCGGGATGGGCGCAGAAGGGTGCACAATATTCCGAAGCCCGTTATGGAAAGCGGGACATGAGTTATTTGTTTCCATACTACGAGAAGGCCGCCGATATGGGTTGGGCTGAAGCGGAAGCAACTGTTGCCTATTGGCGATACATGGGATTCTATTGTGAACAAGATAAAGAAGAGGGTGAACGGCGTTTTGCAGCTCTCACTTCTCCCGAAGCTATTTTATGGGGAAAGCATTATCGTGCTTTTGCCGAAGAATTTACAGGGGATAAAGCAAAGGCATTACAGATACGGAATGAACTGCTTGCCGAACTGCCTGAAGGAGAGCGTTTGCGTGCTCATGTATATGCAGCGTTGGGGGATGCACTCGACAGGGCGGAAGGTAACGTGGCAGAGGAAGCTGCTTATTACGAAAAAGCCCTGGAAATAGTTCCCAATCTTTATAGTCTTAAAAATCTGGCTACGCTTTATTTCCGTTATCCGGAACTGAATAAACCGAAAGAACTGTGCTTTGAACTTTGGGAAAAGGCTTGGCATGCCGGTGTGTGGTCTGCCGCCAATTTCCTGGGATATAACTATCAGGAGGAGGAATGGCTGGATATGCCTAAGGCGATTGAATGGCTGGAAAAGGGCATGCTTTATTGTGAACCATACAGTGCGTATGAACTGGCATTGATCTACCTGTATAATGATGAATATAAGAACGTGGAACGTGGACTGATGTGTCTGAACCGTTGCGTGGAAGATAACTATATACAAGGTATCGAAGGACTGGCCAATGTCTATTTCAACGGTGACTTGGTGCCGGAAGACATGAATCGCGCGAAGGAGTTGCTGGAGAAAGCCATTGAGTTGGGTTCGGGAAGTGCAGCTTATCGTTTGGGCTGGATGTATGAACGTGGCTTCTTGTCTGAAGAACCGGATTATGTGAAGGCTTTAGAGTTTTATGAAAAAGCGGCTTCACTGAATAATGCCGATGGGTATTGCCGTGTAGCTCTTTATCTGGCTAATGGATATAGCGGTGTGAAGGACCCTGTAAAATCAAGGGAATATTATGAAAAAGCGGCCGAACTGGGTGCTTGCTTTGCCCTTGTGGAACTGGCATTCTTATATGAGAATGGCGATGGAGTGGAGAAGAATTATGAAAAGTCATTTGAACTGATTAGCAAGGCGGCCGAACAGGGTTATCCTTATGCAATGTTCCGTGTAGGACTTTATATGGAAAAGGGTGTTCTTGGCGAAGTGAAACCGGAAGAGGCTTTCGCTTGGTATACAAAGGCGGCTGAAGCGGACGATAATGATGCGATCTTTGCTTTGGGACGTTGCTATAGAGAAGGTATCGGAACGGAAGAAAACTGGGATAAGGCACTCGAATGGTTTAGTAAAGGGGCGGAAAAGAATGAAGCCCGTTGTCTGACGGAACTGGGGATGGCTTATGAGAACGGCAATGGCGTGGAAGAGAATCCTCAAAAGGCAGTGGAATATATGATGAAGGCTGCCGAGCAGGACTATGGTTATGCGCAGTTTAAGATGGGAGATTATTATTTCTTCGGTTGCGGTCCCTGTCTGGAAGATAATAAAACGGCTGTGGAATGGTATGACAAGGCGGTGGCTAATGAGATTCCGATGGCTATGTTGCGTATGGGTGAGTATTATCTGTATGATTATGACAGCCTGAATGAGTCGGAAAAGGCTTTTGCTTATTTCAAGAAAGCTGCCGAGTATGAATGGTACAGTGAAGGACTGGGTATCTGTTATGAAATGGGTATCGGAGTGGAAGATAATGAAACGGAGGCTTTTAAATATTATACACTGGCTGCGGATAATGGGAATACGATGAGTATGTATCGTACCGGACTTTGCTATTATAACGGAGTAGGTGTGAAGCAGAATTATGCCGAAGCTTATCGCTGGTTTACGGATGCGGCGGGGCATGAGAATATCGCTGCGACTTATTATCTGGGTAAGATGATGATGTATGGCGAAGGTTGTAACCCTGATCCGGAAGCTGCGGTGCAATGGTTGCTGAAAGCTGCCGAGAAAAACAACGATAAAGCGCAATTTGAACTTGGAAATGCCTATCTGACAGGAAATGGTGTGGAAGAAAACGATGAAATAGCCATGGAGTGGTTCGAAAAGGCCGCAGAGAATGGCAATGAGAAAGCTCTTAAAATCACCGGAAGGAGGAGGAAGTAGAAGAGGAACATGGAAAAAGAAGGAAATAATCTGTTTCAGGTCAATCTTAAAGGTATGATTGCCCTGTTGTCAGAGCACATTTATAGTAACCCGAATACTTTTGTTCGCGAACTGTTGCAGAATTGCGTAGATGCCATCACGGCACTACGCAATATTGACGAGAATTACAAAGGTCGCATCGATGTCTTTCTGAATGAGGACAAGACAGTGGTATTCCGGGATAATGGTATCGGACTGAAAGAGGAGGAAGTTTATCGTTTTCTGACTGTTATCGGGGAGAGTTCAAAGCGGGATACTCCCGATGCGGACGATTTTATCGGAAGGTTCGGTATCGGATTGTTGTCTTGTTTTGTGGTGACTAATGAAATCACCGTAGAGAGCCGTTCGGCAATGGGCGGACAACCTGTTTGCTGGTGTGGAAAAGTGGATGGGACGTATCAGCTGACTTTATCAGACGAAGAACGGCCCATCGGGTCGCAGGTGGTATTGCACCCGAAAGGAGACTGGATGCATCTTTTTGAATATGAAACGTTTAAGAAGATACTGGTGAGTTACGGGGAAGTGTTGCCGTATCCTATCTATCTGCATTATCAGGGGGAGGAGGAGTTGGTAAATACGCCTTCACCTGTATGGCTTGACCCGAAGGCGACTCGTAAGGAGTTGCTGGATTATGGGGCGAAAGTGTTTCAGTCGTCTGCTCTCGATGCTTTCCGGATCTATACTGAAAGCGGCAAAGTGGAAGGGGTGCTTTATGTCCTGCCTTTCCGTACGCAATTTTCAGTGCGCAACTCTCATAAGGTCTATCTCAAGCGTATGCTGTTGAGCGAGGATGATTGCAATCTGTTGCCGTCGTGGGCTTTCTTTATCCGTTGTCTGGTGAATGCGGACGGGTTGCTGTCTACTGCTTCCCGGGAGTCTTTGGTGAGTAATGACCAGCTGAAGGATGCCCGAAAAGAAATCGGGGTGGCTATCAAGGATTATCTGCGGGGATTGGTGCAGAATGACCGTGCCATGTTCAACCGGATTCTGGATGTTCATCACTTTCATATCAAGGCGATTGCTTCGGAGGATAATGAATTGCTCCGTTTGTTTATGGATTACCTTCCTTTTGAAACCAATAAGGGGTTGCGTAGCTTTGGAAATATTCGTTCGGCAAGCAATGTGATATGCTATACCAAGAATCTGGAGGATTTCCGGCAAGTGCGGCGTATAGCCGGAGCACAGGGTTGGCTGGTCGTGAATGCTGCTTATACGTTTGATGAAACTTTGTTGAAAAAGTATGTCCGTCTGAATCCGGAACTTACTTTGGATGAAATATCTCCTTCACGGTTGCTGGAGCAGTTTGGTGAAGTGGAGGCGAACCAGGAATCTCAGGCTTTTGAGGTGAAAGCGAACGAACTGTTGAAACGGTTTGGCTGTATCTGTCGTCTGAAGCATTTTACTCCGGTAGATATTCCGGTTATTTTTGTGGCGGAGGAAAAGGAGAATGCCGCTAAAAGTGCTAATAACCCGTTGGCGGCTGTGTTGGGGGCTGTGAATACTGCAAAGCTGATTCCGCCGACACTCACTTTCAATGCGGATAATGAAATGGTGCAGACCTTATTGCAAATACAAGGAGACAATAAACTGTTTCGGCATGTGGTGCATATATTGTATGTACAGTCGCTTCTGCAAGGTAAATATCCGGTAAACAGCGAAGAAATGGAGCTTTTCAACCATTCGCTAAGTGAACTGATGACTTCGAAAATGAATGATTTTATAAATTTCCTGAATTAAAGAAAGAGAATGAGATACACACTTGAAATACAAAAATTGCTGTTGCAGACACAGAATAAGAACCTGCATCCCCGCGAAAAAGCCAATCTGTTGAAAGAAGCCATCCGTATCGCTGATGAGAACGAGGATGTGGAATGGGCTACGGAGATGAGACTGGATCTTATTTATGAACTGAATCTTCTCTCGGCGGATGCTGAGGAGATTACCGTGTTCTCTAAAATTCTGGATGATTACGAGAATCACAAGGATGTGATCAAGGAAGATGACTTGTTGTGGAAATATAAGTGGATATGGGCTTGTACGTTCGATCTTCCGGAGATTCCGATGGAACAGGTGCAGGCAGTCGGGGAGGATTATAAAAAACGTATCCTCCGGAACGGATATTCTTTGCGGAGCTATTATCACCGCTGGTCTGTGGAATGTGTCTGGATGCGGCAGTATGACAAGGCGAAAGAATACATTGATAAAATGTTGAATGAGAAGATAGACGATCAGTCGTGTGAGGCTTGTGAATTGAACTTTATGCTGGATTATTATCTGGAAACAGGACAGTTTGATGAGGCTTACAGCCGCGCGCAACCGTTGATTAATAAGCAGGTCACTTGTTATGAGGCTAATCTGCGGGCCTACTTGAAACTTTCTTATTATGCGCAGAAAGCAGGTAAACCGGAAATTGCCGCTGATATGTGTGCACGTGCCGAAGAAGCGTTGGTAGGAAGGGAGAAGGATGAATATCTTTTGCTCTATCTGGGATTGTTTATTGCCTATTATATGATGACGAAGCCGGAAAGGGCTTGGGAATATGTCGAACGGTGTATCGGTTGGAGTTTGCGTACGAATACGTTGAAGAGTTATCGTTTCTCCTGTGATATGGTAGAGGCTTTGAAGTATGAAACTCGTCCGGAAGTCTCGTTGTCTTTGCCGGAAGAGTTTCCTCTTTATCGTCCGGATGGAATTTATCAGGTAAACGAACTTCGCAATTATTTCTATCAACAGGCAGAGGAGCTGGCACATCGCTATGACGCCCGTAACGGAAATAGTGGTTATCTGGACCGTTTGAAAGATTTAATGTCTAATTAATTGCCAACATGTAGATTAATCCGTATTTTTGCCGTCCAATTATTTACTAAAAACACTGAATAACAGAAAATGAGAAAGTGGCGTATTGAAGATTCTGAGGAACTCTACAACATCACAGGTTGGGGCACCTCGTACTTTGGTATTAATGACAAGGGTCATGTTGTTGTTACACCTCGTAGAGACGGGGTGTCTGTCGATTTGAAAGAACTGGTCGATGAGTTACAATTGCGTGATGTGGCAGCTCCCATGCTGGTGCGTTTTCCGGATATTTTGGACAACCGTATTGAGAAGATGTCGTCCTGCTTTAAACAGGCAGCCGAGGAGTATGGTTATAAAGCCGAGAACTTTATTATCTATCCGATTAAAGTCAACCAGATGCGCCCCGTGGTGGAAGAGATTATCAGCCATGGAAAGAAGTTCAATCTCGGACTGGAAGCCGGTTCCAAACCGGAACTCCATGCGGTGATTGCTGTCAATACGGATTCTGACTCATTAATTGTATGTAACGGATATAAAGACGAAAGCTATATTGAACTGGCTTTGCTTGCCCAGAAAATGGGTAAACGTATTTTCCTCGTTGTAGAGAAGATGAACGAACTGAAGCTGATTGCAAAGATGGCAAAACAGCTGAATGTGCAGCCTAACATCGGCATACGTATCAAACTCGCTTCTTCCGGGAGCGGAAAGTGGGAAGAGTCGGGAGGGGATGCCAGCAAATTCGGTTTGACTTCCAGTGAACTTCTCGAAGCGCTCGACTTTCTGGATAGCAAAGGGTTGAAGGATTGTCTGAAACTGATTCATTTCCATATCGGCAGTCAAGTGACAAAGATACGTCGTATCAAAACGGCTTTGCGTGAGGCTTCACAATTCTATGTGCAGCTGCATTCGATGGGATTCAACGTCGAATTTGTCGATATTGGTGGTGGACTGGGAGTGGATTATGACGGAACCCGTTCGTCTAATAGTGAAGGTAGCGTGAATTATTCCATTCAGGAATATGTAAACGACTCTATTTCTACTCTGGTGGACGTGAGCGATAAAAATGGCATCCCACACCCGAATATCATAACGGAGAGTGGACGTGCACTGACGGCACATCATTCCGTTCTTATCTTTGAGGTACTTGAAACTGCTACCTTGCCCGAATGGGATGACGAGGAAGAGATTGCTCCGGATGCTCATGAACTGGTGCAGGAACTGTATGGTATCTGGGATACACTGAATCAGAACAAGATGTTGGAAGCATGGCATGATGCGCAGCAGATCAGGGAGGAAGCGCTGGACTTGTTCAGTCATGGAATCGTAGATCTGAAAACCCGTGCACAAATTGAGCGTCTGTATTGGTCTATTACGCGTGAGATTAATCAGATTGCCGGTGGTTTGAAGCACGCGCCCGATGAATTCCGCGGACTGTCTAAATTGCTTGCCGATAAATATTTCTGTAACTTCTCGCTCTTTCAGTCGCTTCCCGACTCTTGGGCGATCGACCAGATATTCCCGATCATGCCTATCCAGCGACTGGATGAGAAACCGGAACGTTCGGCTACTTTGCAGGATATTACCTGTGATTCGGACGGTAAAATTGCTAATTTTATTTCTACCCGTAACGTTTCCCATTATCTGCCCGTACATACACTGAAAAAAACGGAGCCCTACTATGTAGCTGTGTTCCTGGTCGGTGCTTATCAGGAGATTCTGGGAGATATGCACAATTTGTTCGGTGATACGAATGCCGTGCATGTTTCGGTGAACGAGAAAGGATATAATATCGAACAGATTATTGATGGAGAAACGGTAGCGGAGGTGTTGGACTATGTACAGTACAATCCGAAGAAGCTGGTACGTACACTCGAAACCTGGGTGACGAAGTCGGTGAAAGAAGGAAAGATCTCTTTGGAAGAAGGAAAAGAATTCCTTTCCAACTATCGTTCAGGGCTTTACGGATATACTTATTTGGAATAACCGGCAAGGTGCCGGAGCCGGATTCTCCATTCGGTGAACTTATTAGAAATCAAGAAATGAGAGAAAAACTAACAGTTATTAAGGTGGGTGGCAAAATCGTAGAAGAGGAAGCCACCCTTCGTCAGTTGTTAAATGACTTTGCCGCTATCGCCGGACATAAAGTATTGGTTCACGGTGGTGGTCGTTCGGCTACAAAGATTGCCGCGCAACTGGGTATTGAAAGCAAAATGGTAAATGGTCGTCGGATTACCGATGCCGAAACTTTGAAGGTCGTAACGATGGTATACGGCGGATTAGTGAATAAAAATATTGTGGCAGGTCTGCAAGCACGCGGAGTCAATGCACTCGGATTGACCGGGGCGGATATGAACGTGATCCGTTCGGTGAAACGTCCGGTGAAAGAGGTAGACTACGGTTTTGTGGGTGATGTGGAAAAGGTGGACGCTACTTTGTTATCCGATTTGATACATAAGGGAGTGGTTCCGGTAATGGCTCCATTGACGCATGACGGACACGGCAATATGCTGAACACGAATGCAGATACCATTGCCGGAGAAACGGCGAAAGCGTTGTCGGCCCTGTTTGATGTGACATTGGTATATTGTTTTGAGAAGAAAGGCGTGTTGCGTGACGAGAATGATGACGACAGTGTGATTCCCCAAATCACCCGTGCCGAATTTGAACAATATGTAGCTGATGGCGTTATTCAGGGAGGTATGATTCCCAAGTTGGAGAATTCTTTTGAAGCAATAAATGCAGGAGTATCTGAAGTGGTAATCACCTTAGCATCAGCGATTAATAACTCTGGTGGAACAAGAATAAAAAAATAATTCAAAAAAAAGTAGTGGGCGACTGTAACTTTTCATATCCTAGCCCGTCATTATTATAGAGATGCAAGAAATCAGCTTCCGAAACGATATTTTGCCGTTGAAGGATAAACTCTTTCGATTGGCTCTCAGAATCACCCTGGATAGGGCCGAAGCCGAGGATGTCGTTCAGGACACCATGATAAGAGTGTGGAATAAGCGTGATGAGTGGTCTCAATTTGAATCGGTCGAAGCCTATTGCCTGACAGTGGCAAAGAATCTGGCGATAGATCGAAGTCAAAAGAAAGAAGCTCAAAACGTGGAACTCACCCCCGAAATGGAGGAAGAACCTGATGCAAACAGTCCGTATGACCAGATGATTCATGATGAAAGAATGAACATTATTAATAGACTGGTAAACGAACTTCCCGAAAAACAGCGGCTTATCATGCAACTGAGGGACATTGAAGGTG
>DXOJ01000373.1 GCA_019412865.1 Bacteroides sp.
GGTATGTTTACGTACCGGAACCTTCTTACCTTTTTCTGTTATACTTTTCGTAATTTCGAATCCATGCATCTGCTTATTTTCAGTTTCCTCAGCAATCATCCAACGGCGCACATCAAAAAAACGATGTCCCTCGAAAGCCAGTTCAATACGACGTTCCAAGCGAATAGCATCTCGCATTTTCACATAATCCTTATCTATGTCTTCCGCTAATCCATACCTGCCATCCTTTCCAGCATCGATTCCGGCGCGCTCACGAAGCAACTTCAACACTGCCAAAGGACTTATAGTATATTCGCCTAAAACATCTTCATGATCCGGACCATAATATTCATTGACCGCTTCCGCATAGTTCAACAAAATTTCAGCATAGCGAATCAGGTCAAACGCTTGAGAAGTACCTACAAACCAATTGCCCGCTAATTGACGATGACTAAATTTACGAATATAATATCCAGTCGGCGTACCACTTCCAAAAGCATCGGTAGTCGCCCCCACCCCTTTATGAGTATAGACGATGTGGTCTTTATCACCTCCACTCATCATTACGCTACCATTCCAAACAACTGTATTGGCAAAACGTGGGTCACGGCCCTCTGCAGGGTTCATGGGGTCATAAGGATATTCACTGCTAGTTCCTATTGGTTTTCCATCTTTCATTGGGAACTGTTCTACTAAATCGTGATAAATATAACCACCATTACCATTACCACCACAAGTCGGAGGTCCAAACAACGCTTCACGCTGATTACCTTCGCCTGGTCTACATTCAAATATCATTTCACAGTACGATCCATTTGTATACGTCACTCCATTGGCTCCATCAGGCACTGTACAAAAGTCATTGTTGTGGAAGATTGCATAAAATCCCCATCCTGGTTCAAGTTTCCCGGGATTGTATCCTTTAGCTTCTATATGGCGTGTATAAATAGCATAACGGTTCAGTTTTATCACATCAAGAGCTGCATCGACAGCTGCTTTCCAACGTTCTTTATCGTATTCAGGATAACCAACCAATTCTTTTGGGCAACTAGTAGATATACCAAAATCACTACCATTGAATAATTTACTCGCTTCGTATAAGCGAATACGTGAAATCAGCCCTTTACATGCTCCGGCTGTAGCGCGCCCATTATTCATACCGCTGAATACAACTGGCAAATCTTTCGCTGCCAACTCACATTCATCTACAATGTATTTCACACAATCAGCATATGTGTCACGCTTTGTTTTCATATCATCCGCTACCTCATAAATGGTATCACCAAGCAAAGGTACTCCACCATAATGACGCAACATCATTCCATAATACCATGCACGTAAGAAACGGGCTTCTGCCTTATACTGAATCTTGGTAGATTCAAGTAACGGACTACCGTCTACATACTTCATGAATAAATTCACCCTCCGGATATTAGTATATGCCTTCTTCCAAACATCATCTTCCAATGCATTAAGCGGATTGAGAGTCCCGGTAGCAAACATTACATCGTTAGTCACTTCAGAAACAACTTTATAAGCAGCTTCGTCACAAGCAGTCTGTAAGCCTCCATGCTCTTTCGTCACCCCAAAAGCATTTGTTGTGTATCGATTAGGCTTAACATCATAACCAACATCTACATAAATTTGAGAAAGAAAACCTGCCGTATATGCACTATCCGCAAAGACAGACTCCCGATCAAGATCTGTCGTTTCAATTTGCTCTAAATTAGCGCAAGCTGAAAACAACCATACACCTGCAATAGGTAAAAATAGATAAAATAAGCTTTTCATATACAAAAGAAATAGCGGTTAATAAATCGTTTATAAACTCTGTGAACGGTAATATTCATTATTATTAGTTTTTTTTATTAGATTGCATTTACATATTTTTCTTTATTTTTTCAATAAGAACGATTAAAGAACAGCATACCACTAAACAAAATTGCATTTTTTTGTGGTCTGCAATATCTCTTTATTAAAATCCTTTAAAAATTCCGTAACGCTATTACATACAATCAGACTTTAATTGTAATAGTTTTATCTAAAGTTCCACTGCCTTTATATAGTTTACCTTTATGTAATACTTCCACTTTTATTACGCCCAGATCTATCCGACCAGTTCCTTTACTATCCACCAGTTTCAAAGTCAAATGATGCTCGTCTTACAGCCCCGCTTCAAAAGAGAATAGCTTATAATCTCCTTTCTGAAACTCCCAGCCTTCACCTTTATCCCAATACAAAGTACCTTCTGCCTTGCCCTCATTATCTAGACAAACAATCAATGTCAACGGATCAAATGAGTTTTCATTTACGTTTTGAATCACTTTGCCGACAGGAATAATAGCACCACCTCTCACTTTCAATGTCGATTGATATTTTCCTTTTGTATCACCTTTAATTAAAGACAGTTCTTCCCAGATACCTTTCGGCAAAGAGGGATTCTTTGCAAAAGCAGGAACTACCAGTATATCAGTGCCCAACATAAAGGCTTGTTCTTCAGCACGCAGTGCCTGATCTTTCAGATCGGCGAAAAAGACAGGGGACATAACAGGCTGTCCGTCTGTATGAGCTGTATGAAAAGCGGTATAAATATAAGGCATCAAACGATAGCGTCGTTCTAATGCAATACGTGACTCTCTCTCTATGTCCTTAGTAAATGCCCAAGGTTCTTTGTTGTTTGTATCACAGGAAGCGTGTCCTCTAGAGAACGGAAAAAATGCACCGAATCCCAACCAATGTCCCCAAAGATCAGCAGTTGTATTTCCTGCAAATCCACCTATATCCGGACCATTGAACGGTTGCCCGGATAGTCCGAGAGTGATAGACATTGGAACAGATAGTTTCATTTGTTCATAAGTAGCTTCATTATCTCCCGTCCACATTGCTGCATAGCGCTGTCCGCCAAGAATATTGGAACGTGAAAGTACAAAAGGACGTTTATCCGGATTAGCTGCCAAAATACCATTATAAGATGCTTCTACCATCAATCTTCCATATGCATTATGATACATCAGATGTGTACCTGTAGGCAAGTTTCCACCGCCTAAATGAATATTGCTCACCGGCATTGTACCGCCAGGCCCGTCAAAAACAGAGGGTTCATTCATATCATTCCAGATACCATCTATACCATTAGCCAGAAAGTCTTTATAAAGACCTGCCCACCATGTACGTGTTTCGGGACGCGTAAAGTCGGGAAAAGCACAATCACCCGGCCATACTTTGCCATGAAATTCATTACGATAAGCATCACGTACAAATACATCCTGCTCTTTCCCTGTTTTATATACAAAATAATTCTCGTCTACCTTCACTCCGGGATCTATCATATAAACAGAACGAAATCCATTGCCATGCAGATAATCATTCATACGCTTAGGATCGGGAAAGTCCCTGTTATTGATGGTAAATACACGAAATTCATCCATATAATTGATGTCAAACCAAATCACATCACATGGAATCTTTTTCTCACGAAATGTATCGGCTACTTCTTTTACTCTAGCCTCCGGTACATAGGAGAAACGTGATTGATGATACCCCAGTGACCATCTTGGAGGCATACTAATAGTACCTGTCAATTCAGCCAGCCCTTTTAATACTTCCTGTGGGGTTTTGCGATCTATCACATATGTACGGAAGGGAGCTCCTTCGGTATTGAATTCTATTTTATCAGAATTGGTAATTAACTCTGCTTTCCAAAAACTGTCAAACAAAACTCCGAAAGCTGTACCGTCTGGACGGACTCCTAATACCCATGGGTGAGTTTGATACAGGCGTGAGCCACCGTCTACCCTGTACATTCCATTATCCGTATTCCATAATTTGATTTTCTGCCCGTTACGCAACAGTGGACCTGTCACCTCACCGCCTCCATACAAACTGGTTCCTGCAGGCACATTCAATGAAGCGTTAGCTTTACCGTCAACTGATGTAAATTGTGGTATCAAGGTCCAATTCTGCGGTACTTCTCCAATCTTCTCCGGTTCACGTACCAACATTAATGATGGAGTTTGGGAGGCATCATAGCCTTCAGGGACAAATTCTACAATTCTTTTTCCTACTAATGTGACTTTTTCCGTCTTCACATCACCGGCAAAAGCGGTATGCACTTCAAACAGCATAGCTACAAGACATAGCAATGACAGATTCTTTTTCATTTTTATCTTCTACTTTTTGATCTACTAAATTAACTAGCTGAAAACAAATACTTCTTACCTTAAAAAAGTATCTACCTATTTACCAACATAACCATAAGGTCCCTCCGGCATCTAAATAAAAGAGAAACCATTAACCGGAGGAAGAAAAAACCTAAAAAACAATCAAACACCTATACTAACCTTTAATCTATGAAAAACCACGTTTAGACTAAGAACGGTTCAGTACCAAAATACCACTAAATGAAGATGAAAAATTATCTGCTAATAAGTTGTTTTTCTGAATCACTTATTCTTCTCTCCAGAGCGCGACTCCTCATATAGAGACTATTCATTAAGGCTTAATTATTTCATAATCGAAAGCCTGTATCTCCACCGGACCGAGCAGACCTGAAGACTGCAAGGGCGAATTAGCTTTCCACGGATTGATTGTCGTCCACGTCGGACGCTGGTCTTCCGGAAGATGTTGGTCACCGATAAGACGGTTCTGCCAGTTGTTGACCACCGTTATTTCTAATTTATTCTGACCTTTCTTCAAATATTCTGTCACATTCAGGCGATATGGGAAAGTCCAGACACCACCTACATACTGTCCATTTAAAGTCACTTTTGCCATGACCATTACATGACCCAAATCAAGATACAAACTCTTCTGCGGGAGTTCTTCCAATGTGAAAGCTGTTTCGTAAACAGCCTGTCCGGAGAAGTATTTGATGCTATCATTTTCCGAATTCATCCAATCTGTCAGTTGAGACCAGACAACCGGTGCTTCCGGTCCACGTTTACCTGCTTCGAAAGTGACTTTCCAAGGAGTATCTACACTATAGACAGTCTCTTTCACTGGGAAATTATTTTTCTTTTCCATTGCTTTATCGTTCTTGCGGAAGACAAGGAAAACACTTTCATTTCCTTCCAGTTCCATTTGCAAAGCGGTATGATCTCCCGTATTTTCAAAATCCGACAAACGACGGATCTCTCCTGTAGCAGCACTCCAAAGTTCCGGTGACAGCTCTTGTGAAACGCGGAATTCTCCATCGAAAGTGATCTTTTTATCCTGCTGATTGGATAGGAAATAAATTTCTGCATCCGGCAAAGTACGATGTATAAATAAGACTGGTGCATTCGTTTTACAGAAGAAATCGGGACGGATATTCAGTTTAGCCAGCACTTCCTGCAGGCCGACGCCCCGATGAAATACTTTTCCTGTTCCATAGTTATCAGTAGTAAACAAGTCTTTTCCAATCCGTTGTACTTCCTTGTCAACTTCAGGATAACCAGACAAACTCGGAGAGTATTCGGGAGCATCGCCATAAACAGCCAAACCGTCATGCACCAATTCACTGATCTTTTTCAAGACTTCGGGACGCATAGATTTCTGATTAGGCAGCACCAATAAACGGTATTTCATTCCATCGGGCAAAGTCAAGCAGCCATCTTTCACTGTAGCTCTCGTTAAAAGAACTTCGGCATTGATAAAGTCAAAAGAGTAACCTGTAGGCAGTTGGGGATCTATCGAACCTGTCATCTTCGGAGCATCTTCACCAATGAAATAAGCAACATCCGCCACATAAAGACCTTGTTGCAAAAGGAAATTCGATCGCCGCAAATAATCCGTAAACAAATCCATCTGACTGAACCACGTATTTTTACGATGAAAATCATTTCCGAACCAGGCGCTTACACCGGGATTACGATCTTCATAGGGCTGATGAATATACAAATGAAGCAAAGAGGCATTGATTCCTTCAGAAAAGAAGCGGTCAATTCGCGCTTTCATATTGCCCGGATAATGAGTAAAGTTAGGCCCTCCGCTCGTACATGATTCAGCCCAGACACGTTTCTTACCATAAATATGCCCGCAGGAAGAGGCACAACGGTTCTCAATCACTCCCAAATCACCAAAACTCCAGAACTCACCACTGATTTCATCCGACTGTCCGCCATATTGCAGGAACTCTCCGGGGAATCCCCAATGTCCATAGTTTTCCAACCAGGTAGTAAGTCCGTGCTGATGGCAGATATCTCTCAGTCCGCCTACATAATCATACGAAACGCCATCGGCTATCAAACGACGCAAATCCCAAAGAAAGCGTGAAGACACATCTTCATTACCAACGACTTTACCATACAAAGCCGGCAAATATGGCAGAGGATCATATCCATAAACCTTTTTGAAACGCTCTAACATATCATCGGTCCAGTTCTGACTACCCGTCTCGTAGCTGTCTTGCACGGCAATCTTCAGACTCTTACGATCTGCTTCGGGAATACGGCGAAGGATTTCACCCATATAGGCATCAAAGTGTGCGCTGAGATGTTTTTTGCTCATCTTATCCACTTCAAGTCCGGTAGCTTCAGGAGTAGCAGGTGTATTCGTCACACCGGTCGTTTTCATTTCCAGACAGGAAACAATCCAGTCGCCTTCGGGTACATTCCAAGTCAGAGTTCCGTCTGACGAAAGAGAAGCTGTCAGATCCGTCACCTTATCCTGTGGTATTACAAATCCTTCCGAATCGTTATACCAGTCCTGCTTAGCCCACATATATGAGTCCCATTTAGGATCAGGCCGCTGATACATCTTCGCTAAAGACTGCTCTGGATATCGTTCCACCATTTTCGCGGTAGAAAGAGCGACTGTGGCTTCTATATCTCCATAAGAATTAATCGGTTTATCCAGCAAGAGACGAAAATCACCGGATTTTGTCGCAGGAAGAGATAGAACGACCGGAGCATTTGTAAAAAATCCAACAGACCGCATACCATTGGTGCGATCTATCTCAAATTTCCGGATCGTTTGATAAGAATCACCTACTTTCGCTTGTAGTTCGGCTTTCGTCCATACATAATTGTTCGTCGTAAAAGTAAAGCTGCGGATCGGCTGAGGTTCATCAAGGTGCATATCAAAGACAACCGGTTCGTATCCTTTCTGTTGCACTTTCCACTCTTTTCTAAACACGTTACTTTGTGCAGGGTAGGCGATGACACGAACCAGCTGCATAGAATCTGAGTATTCGGGCACTGTATACGAGAGAGTTTGCGGACCTTTCACCTGCATATCGGTAGCTGCCAGATAACGCATACTCTGCTCCGGCTTCACCCACGGTCCTCCCGACTGGCTCCATCCCGGACTATTGAACATTCCTATTTCTATGTCCAGTTCCGTTGCAGTTTTCAGTGCTGCATGCACTGCTTCCCACCATTCGGGCGTGAAGATCTTCACGTCTCCATAAGAATTTCCTCCTATATCAATATTGCCAATATAGGCACGGGTAATTCCCGCCTCTTTCATGGCATACAAATCCTTAATCACTCCTTCCTTGGAGATATTGTCCGAAATCCAATACCAATAACATCCCACCCGGATACTATCAGGGATCTCACGAAATCCTTTTTCAATAACTGCTATCGAAGGCACATCTTTCACATTCGAGCACCCTGACAGAAAGCAAATCACAACACTCGCAAGTATTACCAATACATTTTTCATGATATCATATTTTTCACTTTAGTCAAAACAGAGGATTTCCAGCAACTCCTCCGGCCATTAACAAAGAATGGGAATAAACAAACCGGAGGAATATTGTGGAATTTCAAACACCAATCCTAATCTTTTACCTAATATCTATTGAACTATATACTAT
>DXOJ01000374.1 GCA_019412865.1 Bacteroides sp.
GTCAACAACACATCAATATCCAAACTTACATTGACAAACAAACACCTGTTTTTCCGAATCATCATTAAATACTTCTTCTTCAAATCCTCCATATTTATGAATAATACTAAAACCATTCCATTCCAAATATGAATCCAACTCTTGAGGGAAAAACATTCTCATATCCAGATTTTGAATAGAATTGAATTCACCATTGATAAAATAATGCCATTCGATCTGATTAATCTGGGTTTTATTTTCATATCGCATTGTCTGCTTTATCGAGACTTCTCTTCCATCATCAGTTGTATACGTGTCTATTTCCTGCTGCTCTTTCTCACCTTCAACTATATACCGAAATTCGGATTAAAACAATCCAACAGAAATAAGCCTCCGTCTTTGAGGTGATTTTTAACGACATGAAGTACCTTAAATTAATCTTCATTCTCATATAAATGATGGATCGAATTAAATGGAATAAAAATAAGGTCGTACTTCTCCTGTAAATCCAGAGTCCTGATATCCGCCTGAATGAAATTGATTCTTAGTCCAGCCTCGGCAGCTTTCATCTTAGCCTGATGGAGCATTGAAGCAGTGTAATCAACCCCACTTATATCATATCCATCCTTTGCAATAGGAAGAGTAAGTCTGCCAGTTCCACAGCAAAGCTCAAGTATTCGGGCATCCTTGTTTTTAGGTAACCACCGCTTATAAAATTGCAAATCATCCATGCTGGTATTCATTCCATCATAAATATTTGCATCATAAATTAAATCGCCAACTTTATAATCACTATTCATTTGCCTCCTCCAATATCCATTATTTACTATTATTTCTTATACAAACAAGAATATCCCCAACGTACAATGTACCAAAAGGATATTCTATAAATAACCAGAAGTATTACCGGTCGTTCGCAAATGTAGTAAATATCTATAAGCCAGCTATAATTATCTCTTAAATACTCAAATTTCAACAAGACATATCTCTGATATAAGTATCAAAACAACATTTCGGTATCATCTATTTACATTGCAAAGCTTATGCTATATTCAACAAAATGTTTTATCTTTGAACAGGTCTATGGATTTATCGGCTCCAAATAAGCCTTGCATAGGAAATCCTCCTTTTCTACCGGATATTCCCCACAAAAATAATGAAAAGCACGTACTATTGCAGTCTCAAATCTAAAAACCAAAAGAACTAGAAAATGAAAAAGCAATGGATCATTGCCTGTCTTATCGGAATTCAAGGGGTAAATGTACAGGCACAACAACCCAGCAAGTATCCCTATCAGGACACGAAATTAACTGCGGAACAACGGGCGGACGATTTACTTCAACGCCTCACATTAGAAGAAAAAGTGGCGTTGATGCAAAACAACTCACCGGCTATTCCCCGGCTTGGCATTAAGCCGTATGAATGGTGGAACGAAGCTCTTCATGGCGTTGCCCGCGCCGGACTGGCTACTGTCTTTCCACAAGCCATAGGTATGGCCGCTTCTTTCAACGACGAACTATTATACGAAGTCTTTGATGCCGTATCTGACGAAGCACGCGCCAAGAACCGCCAATTCAATGAAAAAGGACAATATAAACGTTATCAGGGACTGACCATGTGGACTCCCAACGTCAATATCTTCCGCGACCCCCGCTGGGGACGGGGACAGGAAACATACGGCGAAGACCCTTATTTAAGCGGACGTATGGGAATGGCGGCAGTCAGAGGTCTGCAAGGACCGGAAGATGCCGAATATGACAAACTTCATGCCTGCGCCAAACACTTTGCCGTACACTCGGGTCCCGAATGGAACCGTCACAGCTTCAACGCAGAAAACATTGCACCCAGAGACTTATGGGAAACCTACCTTCCTGCTTTCAAGGAACTGGTACAAAAAGCAGGAGTTAAAGAAGTGATGTGCGCTTACAACCGTTTCGAAGGCGATCCCTGCTGCGGCAGCAACCGTCTGTTAACCCAAATTCTCCGCAACGACTGGGGATTCAAAGGAATCGTAGTCACCGACTGCGGAGCAATCGGAGACTTTTTCCAACGCAAGAAACATGAAACGCATCCCGATGCCGCCCATGCCTCTGCCGACGCTGTTTTAAGCGGAACAGATCTCGAATGTGGCGGTAACTTCAAAAGCATCACCGATGCTGTGAAAAAAGGCCTGATTTCGGAAGAGAAAATCAATACATCAGTCAAAAGACTACTGAAAGCCCGCTTTGAACTGGGAGAAATGAATTCGACTCATCCCTGGAGTAACATTCCATTTTCTGTTATCGACTGTCCCAAACACAAAGAACTGGCACTGAAAATGGCACATGAAAGTCTGGTATTACTCCAAAACAATAACAACATCCTTCCATTAAACCGTCAGATGAAAGTCGCAGTCATCGGCCCCAACGCCAACGACTCGGTAATGCAATGGGGTAACTACAACGGCTTTCCTTCACATACCGTCACTTTACTGGAAGGAATACGCGCCAAACTACCTGACGCACAAATCATCTACGAACCTGTATGCGGATATACAAACGACACCACCCTGCACAGCCTATTCAATCAGTGCAGCATCGACGGAGAAGCCGGATTCAACGCCACCTACTGGAATAACCGCGAATATAAAGGCAAAATTGCTGCAACCGACCGTCTGACCACTCCTTTCCATTTCAGTGCAGAAGGTTCTACCGTATTTGCTCCCGGTGTAGGATTGAAAAACTTCACCGCCATCTATCGTTCCACTTTCCGCCCAACAGATTCCGGTGCCGCCACTTTCCGCATGATGACTAACGGAGGAGTTACTTTATTCCTCAACGGCAAGCAAATAGCAGAAGCCACCAACATCAAGAATCATACCAATCTGTATTCTTTCAACTACGAAGCAGGAAAGAGTTACGACATCGAGTTGCGTTTTATTCAGGTTAAAGATAACCCTGCACTGAACTTCGACTTGGCAAAACAAACTCCAATGGATGCCCGTGAAATCCTGAACAAGTTGCAAAGCGCAGATGTAGTTATCTTTGCCGGAGGCATCTCCCCCCTATTGGAAGGAGAATCCATGCGGGTATCCGACCCCGGATTCAAAGGCGGCGACCGTACAGAAATCGAATTGCCCGCCATCCAGCGAGAAGTTCTTGCTCTTCTAAAGAAGAATGGAAAGAAAACAGTATTCGTCAACTTCTCCGGTTCGGCAATGGCCATCGTGCCTGAAACGCAGAATTGCGATGCTATCCTGCAAGCATGGTATCCCGGACAGGCAGGTGGAACAGCTGTTGCCGATGTTCTTTTCGGAGATTACAATCCTGCCGGACGTCTGCCTATCACCTTCTATAAAAGCATACAACAATTGCCGGATTATGAAGATTATTCGATGAAAGGACGTACCTATCGTTTTATGACAGAAACTCCCCTTTATCCATTCGGCTACGGTTTAAGTTATACCCGTTTCTCTTATGGAAAAGCTACCCTGAACCAATCGAAGTTAAACAAAGGCGAAAAGGCAATCCTTACCATCCCGGTAAGTAACGTCGGACAGAGAGACGGTGAAGAAGTGGTGCAAGTGTATATCTGCCGTCCTGACGACAAAAGAGGTCCACAAAAAACTCTTCGTGGTTTCCAACGGGTCAACATCGCTAAAGGTAAGACGCAGAATGTCAATATAGAGCTTTCATACGATTCTTTTGAATGGTTTGATACCGCAACCAATACCATACGCCCTTTAAGTGGAACATATAAGATACTTTACGGAAACAGTTCAAATGAAAATGATTTGCAAACGTGCAGTATTCAGATTCAATAGGTAATACCGTTTCATATATAATTTGAGGCTAAGTTGAACTTAGGTTACATTGAGAATTTATAAAAAATGGCTTTTATTGTCAGCCAAGAGTTATGGCTTCATAAAGTGATTGTTTTCAAGCTATTACCCACTGACAATAGAAACTGACAATAGGCTGACAATAAAGATTTCCGTCTTTTATTGTCAGCCTATTATTGTTTAAAACTACACTATGCAACTATTATCCCTTATTTACCAAGCCTGCATTATTCCGCTAAGATACCGTTATTGTTCAACCAGGGTGCCGCTATTGTTCCACTAAAGCACCGATCTTGCTAATTCTCCACGGCCGTGACGAGATCTCTCCACGGCTGTGGTAGGATCTTCCCACGGCCGTGAGAAGATGTTACCACGACCGTGGGAAGGTAAAGACAACGGCACCTTTGCCCAACTATGCAGGCACACTAACTCAACTATACAGACATACTTACTCAACTGTACAGGCATATTAATGCAACTACATCAAAACCTTGAAACAATAATTCCAAGATGCCAGCATAACTATATCGGTATATTAATAAAGATATGAGAGTATCAATGAACGATATAGGCATATTGATATAGCCTCATCAGCCTATCAATGCTATAATGTACGAATGGACAGACTTGTATCCTTACTTGCCAAACAATAAAAAACAGGCTGACAATAGAATACTTAATTCTTATTGTCAGCCTATTGTCAGCTTCTATTGTCAGCATGTATTATACTGTAATTCATTTCTTTAACTGCCGCTCTGACAGATTGACAATAAAAACAGTATAAAAACAGATGATACAGTTAGTTCTTGGTTAGTAACCGCTTCTCTGAAATCGTTCCCAACTCTTTTCCGTTAATGGTAATACCCGTTGTATTTTCTATCTGTATCATAGATTGATCGGGAGTGTCAATTTCTACATTCTCAATGTTGAGCTTTGCCACTTTATTCACTACAATACCCTCTTTAGCACCTGTAACCACCATATTCTTGATGGAAATATTCTCAATCGGCATTTCGGGAAGTCCGTTCAGATACGCTGCCCGTCCTGCTCCCCTGCAAAATACATCCGAGATATAGATGTTTCTGAAAGCAGGCGTCTCCTCACTCACACTCGGAACCGGTTCACCGGGAGCGCTTTTGGCCGCGTAATACAAGTCGGCAATCAAAGCATCATTAGGAATATCAATCATATTTATATTATTGATATAAATATTCTCCACAACACCACCGCGTCCACGGGCACTTTTAAACCGTAATCCGACATCCGTACCGATAAATGAACATTCGGACACATACACGTTTTTCACACCACCGGACATTTCACTGCCAATCACAAATCCGCCATGGCCATGCAAAACGGTGTTGTTTCTCACGATTATATTCTCACAAGGTTCGCCCCTTCTGCGGCCATCCTCGTCTTTGCCCGACTTCAGACAGATAGCATCATCCCCCGCATCAAAGAAACAGTTGGCAATCAATACATTCTTGCATGATTCCACATCCAGCGCGTCACCGTTTTGCGAATACCAGGGATTGAATACCTTTACATCATTCAATATCAAAGATTCGCACGACAAGGGATGCAGACACCAACTCGGAGAGTTTTTGAAGGTCACACCTTCCAGAAGAATCTTTTTGCTCTTCACGATACTTAGCAATACGGGACGCAACCAACTCTTCATATCTTCCCATTCTTCACTCGTGATTTCAGTCCGTTTATCTCCGCTGCCGGCCATGAGAACAGAGGCTTTCAGCGCTCCTTCATTGGGATACCACACCTTGCCGTTCTCATCCACCTTGCCGCCGGAGTTCACCAGATTCTTCCACTGTCTGTCCGTCATTTTATCCTTCTTCACGGGACGCCATTTATCCCCCGCCCCATCAAAAACACCATAACCGGTGATGGCTATGTTCTCCGCATTCATTGCCGAAATAGGCGACTGGCAACGTTTAGCATCCAGTCCTTCAAACGAAGTGGTGATGATCGGATATAACGAAGTATCACTACTAAATACAATCAACGCATTCTTTTCCGCATGCAAATTGACGTTACTCTGCAAAACAATAGGTCCTGTCAGCCACAAGCCTTCCGGAATGACTACCTTGCCACCTCCCTTATCATGCACTGCTTTGATCGCATTATTAATAGCCTCCGTATTCAGCGTCACACCATCACTTTTTGCTCCGAAATCGCAGATATTCACCTGATAATCGGGGAAGACGGGACGCTCTATCGTGGGCATGGAGAAAGGAAGGTCTGCATACATCGCCTTCAAGTCAGTCTCCATATCCACCTGCTTGGCAGTAGTCTGACAAGCACAAAATAGTCCTAAGATGACCGGTGCCAAACCAGCCATTTGATTCAATCTACTCATTGTCTCTTTTTACCTTACATATTTTATTATTTGAACCAAGCCGCATCGGTGTAGCCATCCCAACTCATGATGATTTCACGCGTACCGAAATATTGGTCATACTGTTCCTTACTAAGTTGCAGTATCGTATTGCGCACCGCCGCCGGAATGGATTGGTAAATATCGGAACCCGATTCCGTCTTGCAGTTGTATAATTTACAACCGGTAGCAACAGTAGGCACAGCCGGAGTCAGCGGTTTATTCTCGCCTACAAAGTTGGGTCCATACACATCGGCAAACGTACAATTCAAGAAGGTCAGGTTGTCCGGCTCGAACTGATAAATCAAAGTAGAGTTAGTGACGCCTTCGCCTACCGTGAAACGACTGTTCAGGAATACATATCCCAAGTAACCCGCCCTGACCCGCGCTTGCATTACAGCACGTGTGCCGGTAGGTGCATGGAGCTGGCAATCTTCAAACAGAACGACCTTGCCCGAACCCCAGATAAAATCGGTAGCTCCGGCTATGAAACAATCTTTGAACCAGTTGTAACCGCCACCCGGAAGCAAAGTATCCTGAAAGCTCAAGACACGACAATTGATGAAAGCTGCCGATTTGTTGTTAATATAGAGCGCCTCTGCCTGACCATTTTTGCCCAGCGTCCAACCGTAAGCATTCTCTATCGTCACATTTTCAAAGCGGATTTTATCACTGTTGCCATCCAGTATCACCACCGAACGCCCTCCGGAAGAAGGTACAATAGTGCCCGCAGGAGCAAACTGATCGATATTGGTTCCACCACCTATACCACCGTTAATATCATTGCTGTTATCATATTGGATATTGACAGCGGTATTATCACCGGCATTTCCTTTTATCGTGATATTGCTTTGATCGCGCAAGTAAATAATCTCCTGATAGATACCATCATCCATCCGGAAAGTCTTGGGTGCATCCAAACCGACCTGTGTGGCACAGAAGTCGATGGCACCTTGCAAAGTATAGAAGTCGGCATTGGGGTCGGTATGACTGATCTTCACCTCATAGTTCGGTCCGGTCACAGCTGGCGCAGGCTTGGTTTTGAATGTCCATGCACGACCATATACTCCTTTGAAGTCTGTTTGCTTCACGGCGGCCTGTTCGATGGTTACATAGTATTCGGTATCATGCTGCAAACGTTGTTGATGAGGCTTGATGATAAAGTTGTTACCCTCCACTCTTGCCGGATAGTAGTTGACGATACGGCGACTGACGGAAGAACCCGTAGGCGTGACACCGATAATATCCATCCATGTATTCAGTTTGGTAACCCCGTCCACGATAGACTGTCTGCGTTCTGCCATATTGATTTCGTCTACCAGTTTATGGTCGCTCATACGATAGATACGGATACAACCACTCGTACCAAGTTCGGGTGCAGTGCCTTCAAATGTAATTTTCAGTTCGGTGTCCGCAAGTGCTTGCTGCGTACCGTCGGCAGGTGTGAAGACATATCCTGATACAGGCGTCTTGTCACCTTCGGCCATACCGTCCTCACTGCTTCCATCTTCCCAGGGAGCCGATGAGTTTCCGCCATCCACATTTTCAAGACGTCCCATTTCTACAAAGCCGCTATCGTCTATGTAGAGTGCAAAGGTGTAGCTGTAACCTTTGTGGAACTGCGGCAGCGCAATGTCCAGATTGGTAAATATCCACTCCGTCTCTCTATCGTCCAATACAAAAGACACCTTATAGCTATCCTTCAACGCCGAAGGAAGAATAATAGCCTCGTAGAATCCCGTTGTTGCATTGTGATAAGGGGTGATTGTAGCAACAGAGCTTTCGTCAACCGTCAGTACATCAGTCTGTACGTTGAACGAGGCTTCAGTTTGCATCCCTTCAATACGCACATTGCTGACTTCCAACGGATTCTTTTCCAAATCCACAAATTTCAGAATCACTTTAGCCAAACGATGGCTAAAGTTGAGTGCGATATGAGGTTCGTTCTCCGGGGCATAAATATATTCCTCGTTCGTGGCAGCATACAGTAAGTCACAAGCGGTACTCCCTCTTTCTTGAGCTGCCAATTGCACGGGATAGTTGAAATTGCGTATATCGGCATTGTATGGATAGTATGCCACAAACTTCACCGGTGTTCCGTCATTTTGCACTTTGAGCGGTGTGGTGGAAGCGAAAGAAACCGATGCACCCTCTTCCGAACAAACATAAGGTACATTAGCTGCCTCTGTGGCAGGCTCAAGGGTTTTCATATCCAGCACGTATGCTCCAATCTTGTCCCCATTATTCCACGACGAACCGTCTTGGGTGACGCGAGTTGAGAAACCTGTGAGGTCTACACCGAAGGTAACCTCTCCCGTAGTAGCAGGTTGTTTCGTGCCCGTATCTTGCTCGTCATCCGAACAAGAGAGGCAAAGCAAACCGCCTAACAAGGGATATATTAATGAATGAAATAATTTCATAACTGTATTGTTTAATCAGTTCTACAAAAATAATTCAACGGCTATCGGGCATTCTTATACCAACGCGGATCACCTACTTGAGCATCCATTTTCAGTTTGAAGTTGCCGTTTGCTGCGTTTTCGAAAAGTTCGGCAACAGTCTTGGATGTATCTGTCCAGGCATTCGGGAAAGTGTTGGTATCAATTGCTTTTCCATGTACATTGAGCACTGCTAATTGTCCGGCTTCGGTAGCAGCAGCTGCATAATTACCGGAGAACTCCCGTACATCCATTTTATAACCGATATTAGGATTGCTCGTCACGAAGCAGGCTGAAATATTATTCTTATAGTACAAATTACCATTACCATATCTACTTTCAAAAGGAGTCTTAGCCAAATCTGCCAATGTACAGTTTTCCACCGTGACAACTACACTGTTGGCATCTTTCACATAAATGGCACGTTCTGTCATTTTATAAATGGTAGAGTTGGTGATAGTGATTGCTTTAGAACCATAATAGTTGAAAACGCTTTGCATGTTTACAAATTGGCAGTCGTCGATAAGTACGGCAGAAAGAACGTTTTGTGCCCCATTATCTCCGGTTGACCAGTCACAAACCGTTTTCATATCAGTAAAATTACATTTCTTGAAGTCTACAACGGCATCAGTAGCAAGTTGGGCAGTTTCACTGTTTGTCAGCAAAGCAGTTGAGTTATCGCCTGTTATATCCAAATTGTTCAATGCAATTTTTTGAAGACTGGTGTACTGTATCTGTTTCAGGTTGACTTTCACTTGTTCTTCGGTGTCTCCAATCAACAACAACTCTGTGACAGCTTCGGGCACTACCATTGCATCACTAAAGGTATAGCCGTCCGCATTGGCAGCGAACACTAACGCAGCCTTACCGGAAGCACCGGACAATACCGTAGATAAGTCAGTCTCCGCAGTAATCGCTTTCTGTGCATAGTCGGCAG
Organism: Bacteroides sp.; assembly: GCA_019412865.1. Taxonomy (GTDB): domain Bacteria; phylum Bacteroidota; class Bacteroidia; order Bacteroidales; family Bacteroidaceae; genus Bacteroides. The sequence continues at coordinate 9,567 of DXOJ01000374.1, forward strand.
GTATAGCTTCATTTTCAGATACTTTATCGCCATTACCTTCTTCGTTTCCGCCATCACCCCAAGGTGTGTTACTACCGGAGCCGCCACCTACTTCTCCGCTCGTTTCTTTTCCGACAGTGATATCGAACGTATATTCATTGCCTGCAACAAATTTATCAATCTTGCTGGTTTCGGGCACTGTATACTGATATTTGCCACCATCTGCCAGAATAGTAAGCGACAACTTATTTTTCAACTCTTCAGTAGGCAACATAATACCAATGAAAGACTTATTATCCTTTTTCTGCAAAGCCACAGATTTCTGTGTACCTATATTATTTAATGTACCGTCTATCAGATTAAAAGTAGCCGTAGTGTTTATCCCCCCTACCGTAACACTTGTTACATTCGACACATTTTCATTCGTAATGTTAACACGCAAAAGCACTAACTGATGATGGAAAGTGAACGCCAATCCTCCTGCCAACAATGATTCCGTTGACTGGCTGGCAGCCTTTGCCCACATTAAATCGTGGGCAGAGATACCATTAGACTGATCGCTTATATCTACTTTATAAAGTGCTGCCGTAGCATCAATAACATCCGCAGATGTGGCATGCGGATAATAGGCTACGAAATTTGTAGGCATATCATAGATTGCTATTCCGGGGTCGGACGAGAAATTCACCGTCAGTCCCTCACCAATCGTAGTATATTTCACGTTAAGGGCATCGTTCAATACATTCTTATCTTCTGTATCGAACATATATATACCGATAGCATCGCCGTTCTCCCATTCACTGGTTTCGCTATTCAATCGTGTAGAAAAACGGTCGTTACCCGAACTGATCGTGCGGAGCATTCTTTGACCATCGCCATCAGTAAGAGAATTTTCATTAACTTCACTACAAGCTACTGCCAATGTTCCGGCAACCGCTAAGAAAAATAAATGTTTCAGCTTCATAATATTCTATTTTAATTTTATTCCTAATCATGTAAATTCATACTCTCCACTCTAATTTAAGGTAACCAACGGGTATCACCGGCACGACTACTTACGATCGGAGAAGAAGTATCTTTAATCGTCAAGTCTCCATTAACCGGATCGGCAAACAGTTTGTCTGCTGTAATCTCAAGGTCTGTCGCATTCATCTTGCTGCCCCCCAATGCATAATCTGCTGTGGTATAGTTGTCGGAGAATGTGGTGGTGGTATTAGCACCGATAGCATACAAATCACCGCAAGGAGATGCCAACAGGATGCCCTGCATTACCAATTTGGAACCTACGGCAGATTCAATGTTAATCAAACGTTGGTTACGGCTGTAATTGTAGATAGTCACATTCTTATATTCCAGTTCGATCGGTTTATCCATATAAGGCGCATAGAAGAGGTTACCCCAACCATATCCATTGGTTCCATCATTGTCGTTGCTAAACGTACAGTTGCGGAAAATGGCACGGTCTACCTGGTCATAAGACACTCCGTTATCTTTATCGAAAGACTGAAGATTAAATGTACCATACGCACTTGTTTGCCATCCACAACCTTCGAAACGGCATCCTTCCATTTCCAGATTCATAATATACTTGGCATTAGCTGATTGATGACGCCAGAAACCACGACGAAGACTTATAAAGTCGCAATTTACAAAGCTGACATTCTCTATTGTGTATGCCTTGCTGGTATTCATAAAGTAATTATTGTTTGCTTCATGACGGAATTCGATATTATCGAACTCTAAGCTGGAAAGATAAGAACCTTCTGCAATGCTCCAACTGCCTTCGAGGACAACAACAGGTTTAACACCGTCACGACTGCCCGCCAAACGGAAACCCTTCATCAAAGAGAACGGAGTGACACGATAAGAAGAACCTGCCGGCAAGTAGTATTCCGTACCTTCGGGCACTTCAGGATCGACATCGTTGTCCAATAACATGGCAGATAAATCATCTTCCAAGCCAACTTGTATAGACATAGCCGACGGACCAGCCGTGCGGAATGTTACCTGATTGTAAGGTTTGTCATATTTACGAGGTTTACTGGTATCATACAGATTGACAGCGTATAATGTATTCTTCGTCAATCCGTCTACTTCAGCATATCCCTGCATCATCTCTTCAATGGTCAGATAGCGGCTAACGCCGGGCAGAGTCGTATCCATCATAGGCATAATGCTTATGCTATCCACCGGATTTTGTTTGTTGTCTTTCTTCCAGCGAATGATAGCGGATGATTCCGTAATCTCGGTTTTAGATACATCTTCCACCAGCCTAGCATACTCCGGACGAGCTTCAGTAGAAGCACTGGTGTATTTCCATTGCGAGTTGTTAGTAGCGTTGGCAGCATTACTGCGTACACGAATATAGAAAGTAGTTCCGTAAGGAATATCATCAATAAACACATAAGGATCAGTGGTTTCTATCTCCATAAACAAGCTGGTATAATATTGATCCTGATGTAGTTGTACCGTATAAGAGATAGCATCGTTCACTTGATACCATACCAATGTCACAGAGTTTGCTTTCACCTCCGGTTTCTCCAATACAAACCGGGGCTGGAACAGGTCGTCCACTTTCGTATATTTATCATCTGCCTCGCAGCCTATGAACAGGGTACCGCAAAGGAATGCGGGCAGCATAGCCGTTGCAAGTTTTCGTAATAACTTTATCATAACGTTTGTCTTTTTACTGATTAGTATCCATAATAGTTCCGAATCAATCCGCGATGGTCTGTTATGACCTTTGCCGGATAAGGACACAAGTATCTCACAGGATCGGTAGGTTTCACTAATTGATCGTTGTTCTTGTTGATGAATCCACGGAAACTCCATGAAATGGCATCCAACGTTTCATAAAGCTGTGTTTCTTTGTTCAACACTCTCCATCCCAACGCATACTCCAATACCGTGTAACCGGCAGGGCGACCTACACCCGGACCATATTCGTCAATACCTACAATATCCAATACCTTCCGATCAGAATGTTCGGGATCCGTTACTTGTTTGTAATAGATATTAGACGGTACTTTCTCAATGCCCGGTACGTAAGCCCCGTTAGCTACCAGTCCCCAATTAGTCATTTCATTATAAAGATTATAGATGACTTCACCGTACTTATTCCAACGTGCAAGATCGTATTTACGAATACCTTCACCACCAAATTCCCATTTACGCTCATCCATGACAGCTTGGAAGAAGTCTGTTTCGTTAGTCAGACTCTCTACATAACTTTCTACTTTATCCGTCCATTGAGCCGGATCGAAAGCACGGCGACGAACACGCTTCAGTGCTTCTTTGGCATCGTCACGCGGTCCGTAAAGTTCATTGACTGCTTCAGCATACATCAGCAAAACATCTGCAAAGCGCATACGCACACTATTGATACCGGTATTAGAACCACTGGAAGCACCCAGCGGAGACTGCATATAGAGTTTGGACCATTTCCCGGCACCCATACCGGTCACTCCCATATCAATTTCCTGATTCAGGTCTTTATCATATTTATAAGGTACACAAGTCATGTCACGACGCAAATCATCTTTATCAAACGAATAAACGTAAGTACCGCAGAAAGTCACATAGTTGCGGGCACTGCCGTATGAGTGCTTACCTTCCGCAATGGTAACACCGATGTTATAGCCATAACGGCTGGTGACACTTTTCAGCATCGGAACAGCGAATATGACATCATCGTTGTTGGCAGTCTTCCAGTTACATTCATTCATCCACAAGTTTTCAAAACTTTGAGAAAGGTCGTGTTTGCTTTCCTTGATTACCTTTCCCAGATAAGTGACGGCAATTTCATAATAATGCTCAAAGTTATCGCCACGTTCCATGTAACCTACGTGAGTCACATCCTCTTTGTCGGCACGAAGAGTCCAACCACCGCGATAAAGAGCCAACTGTCCAATAAGCGCTTGGCAATATTCGCGTGAAGCACGTTCTACGCCATAATCCAAATCGACTGCATATTTCATCATCGGTTCTACAGCTATCAAGTCGTCGATCAAATATTCCAGAATGACATTGCGGTCGGTAGTACCCAGGCTGAAGAAATCATCGGTCGCTTCCGTTGGTTTGGTAACAAACACAACATCTCCCCATGTACGGATCAAGTCCAGATAGAGCATGGCACGAAGCGTTTTCACTTCTCCATACATCTGTTGTATTTCGGAGGGAGTATCACCTGCTACTTTATCAGAAAACAACGGTGACTCCTGCACAGCCTGCAAAAAGTCGTTGGCATAATTGATAGCATAATAGATATTGTTCCAGGTAGCGTTCAATACCGACCAGGTGGGACGGGAATCAAAGCAGCCTATATCCGAGCCATTGGTATTGACAGTGTTGTTCTTGAACGAACTCATTTCCACATCAGTATTTGTATTCAAACCGCTAGCAAGGTTACTTCCGTACAATCCGTCTTCCGTCATGGAAGAGTAGATACGGGTCATCAACGCTTTCATCTCCGATTCGCTGGAAAATATGTACTCGGGAGTAAAGCCGGAGGCGGGCTGCACATCAAGAAAATCATCGCAAGACGTCAAAGTGAACATAGTTCCGGCAATGAGTGAGTATATTAGTTTCTTATTCATTGTTCTTTCATTTTATAGATTTCAATTAAAAAGTCAACTGTGCACCAAATGTATAGGTACGGCTACGCGGATAACGGTTATAATCAATGTTCGGTGTCAAACCGGTAGCGATGTTCACCTCCGGATCATAACCGCTATATCCGGTAAGGGTAAACAGATTATTGCCCGATACATAGAAACGCACTTTACTCAAACCGACTTTCTTCGTCCACACACTTGGTAAGGTGTAACCGAGGGTAGCTGAATTAAGACGCAGAAATGAACCGTCTTCCACGGCATACGACATACAGATGGGGCGTCCGATGGAAGTGGGATTCCACATGGTAGCATTCTTATTGAATTCTGCCAGTACTTCCGGACTGTAACGGATCTCATTACCCATGTCGTCGAAGTTACGCCAGCGTTTATCTGAAGCGATGTCCATCAGGAAGTTGTTCTCTTTATTGTCCGCCCAAGTGGTCAGCATAATTTTGTTGGCATTCAGTACATCAAAATCATACATAAAGTTGAAGAACATACTCATATCAAATCCTTTATAAGTAGCATTCAGACCAAAACCTCCCGAGAATTTCGGAGTGGTGTTACCTATTACAGTACGGTCGGCTTCTGTCAGCTGATAAGGATTGGTGCTGTTGGGATCTACCGGAGTGAGTTTCTTGAACTTGGCATTACCGGGACGCGGAGTGTCGGACAATGGGCTTGAATCTACCACTCCTTCTTTCAGTTTCCATGTTCTGGATTTGGAGTCGAAGGATTCAAAATCGGCTACGGTATAGAATCCATCATTGACATAACCGTAAATCAAACCACTGGTACCACCCACATAGGCACGATAATCATCAGAGTTCACGACATCATTTCTCCAGGCTGAAGTGAGAATCCATTCTTTTTCACCACTTGCCAGTTTATCAATCTTGTTTTTATTATGACCGATATTGAATGTGGCGTTCAGTGAGAAGTCTTTCGTTTCTACCAGCCAGGCATTCAGTTGAAGTTCTATACCCCGATTAGATGTCTGTCCCACATTGGTCATCAGTTTAGTGTAGCCTGTGTAACCTGGAATATCCGAAGGCACCAGCAAATCTTTGACTGTATTCCAGTACACATCAATCGTACCGCTAAGGCGTTCTTTAAAGAAACCGAAGTCAATACCAATGTTACGTGTGATGGTGGTTTCCCATTTCACATCAGGATTGTACACATATTTAGAGTTATAGAAGTTATAGTAATAGTGGCTGACTTCTCCCCATCCGGCAGGACGGGAACTGCTTACCCCATACAATTTCTGATAAAGGTCGGCATCGATGCGGTCGTTACCGGAAGAACCGTAGCTTAATCTCAACTTTAAGTTGGATACGACCTGATTATCTTTCAAAAAGTCCTCGTTAGAGATACGCCATGCCAACGCTCCTGCCGGGAAGAATCCCCAGCGGTTACCTTTGGCAAACTTGGAAGAGCCATCGGCACGTAGCGTTACCGTAGCGAGGTATTTATCATTATAGCCATAGTTGATACGGCCAAAGAATGAAGAAATACGAGAGGGAGAGGCCGCTGACGAGGAGTTCTCGTAAGGAGTGCCCAGTGACAAATTATCAAAAACATCTTCTGCCGTGATATTTTCAGGAAAATAACGAGTAGAGTAAGTTTTGGTAGTAGTCTGGTTATGCTTGACTTCTTGTCCCAACATCAGGCGGATATCATGCGCGTCTTTCAGCATAAAGTTGTAGTTCCACACATTGGTAAGCTGCCATTTGGTACCTTGCTTCATACTCCATTCCGCCATCGGTTGGTTATTGTTGTTACGAGCATTACTGGTCTCCATACCCCAGAAACGGCGTTGTTCTTCAGAGTTATTCTCGAAACCAAATTCACTACGGAAAGTCATACCCTTCATAATATCCCAGGTCACGGCTCCCATCGTATTGAGCGACTTGTTGATTCTCTTTTTATAATTTCTTTTCGCTTCTTCTTTGGGATCAAAAAGAGTTTCCTCTTCCAGTTGATCGGGATCGAAATACGTATCGTCTTCGGGAAGTTTCATATATTCATCCAGACCCTTAGTAGGTTTTTGACGCAAAGCAGACAACAAACTGACGCCTTCCGTACCAGATCCATCGACTTCCTTATGCAACAAACGCGTGCGGTATTCCAATGTCAGGAATTTAAAAGGTTTGAAGTTGAAAGAAGCGTTCATATTGTTTTGTTTCAGTCCGTTGCCTACCATCACACTCGGTTGGTCCTGATGGATAAAGGATAGTTTATATTTGGCTTTCTCCGTACCACCATTTACACTAAGGTCTACATATTTGGCCACCGGATTGGAACCGAACACTTCGTCCTGCCAATCTTTTCCGGCATTTCCCTGATAGATGTAGTGTTCGTAAGCATGTCCATACTTATTATTAAAAGCTGTAGGATTAGAGCTTTTCTGACGCGCATTTTCATATTGCATCAATACAAATTCGTAAGGGTCCATCACATCCAGTTTGTTGGAAAGTTCTTTGGTCTGCACATAAGTGTTCAGGCTAATGACAACCCGTCCTTCAACAGGACGTTTGGTTGTCACCAAGATTACACCGTTGGCACCACGCGCACCATAGATAGCTGTGGAAGCCGCATCTTTCAATACCTCGATAGATTCAATATCGGTAGGTGGAACATCGTTCAGACTGCTTACTTCAAATCCGTCCAATATGATAAGCGGACTGTTATCTTGTGTAATAGAACCGCCACCACGTACCAAAATCTTAATTTCAGCATCCGGCGAACCGTCTACAGCTGTCACCTGCACACCCGGCAGTTTACCGACGATGGCTTCAGCAGCAGAAGTGGTCTGTACTTTCTCCAATATCTTGCCGGATACGCTGGCGATAGAACCGGTAAGATTACCTCTTTTCTGCGTACCATAGCCGATTACGACTACGTCGTCCAACATTCCGACAGCTTCTTTCATGTGGATATTAATGTTCGAGGTACGTCCTTTCAACGGTTCTTTTGCTTCTTCCATACCTACATAGCGAACTATCAACACGGCCTTGGCTACATTGGGCACACTGGTCAATGTAAATTTACCATCCAAATCGGTCGTTGCACCTATTGAAGTGCCTTGCACCGTTACTGTGGCGCCAATTACCGGCCCCATGTCGTCGGTCACCGTACCGGTCACGGTAGCAGTCTGTGCCATAGCACCCACTGCTACCCACAGCAGGATAAATATGCTTATGATTATTTTATTCATCATTCTATGCTTTTATTGTAAATAGATTTATTTGCTCCACACCTTTATTTCTTTTCCATTACTATTCCGCCTTGGTTCTGATAATAGATAATGTGCTGAACCAGGTTGTGGAAATAAACTTCGATGTTCGGATAGCGTCCGTTAGGATCAACCGACGAACTGATTTTTTGTGCATCACTCGGATCGTTAGGATTCAACCCGTAAGCTTCCTCCCAAATATCAGGAATTCCATCACCATCCGTATCAGGCCAGGGATTCAACGACTTCACCTTAATGTAACCTTCAGTATCTGATACTGTATCAATGATACCGGGTTGCTTGGCTTTGCCGTCTTCTTCGGGTTTGGAACCGATATAGGTGTAAGTACCATTCTTTACTTCGCGAACGATACGCTGATCTATTACATCTCTACGCAAAGAAGCTCCGGCATATTCCAATACTTTATCGTAAGCTTGTTCAGCTGTGTGACTGGTCAGTTTGCTGAAAGGTTGGTAATCTGCCATCTTCATAGCTTGCTTTTCTGCTTCAGGAACTGTACCCAGTGAAGAGTCGAATTGTCCCCAAACACCCTCTGTCCAGTTATCAGCCGTGACACCTGTGTTACCTAACACATAATTGCCATTGATATAAGCTCTGGCAGTAGGATCACTTGACAGGATACGGTAAGAACGGTTGTTTGTTCCGGTAGCTGGCCCCGGTTTATAATAGCAGTTGGTCAGGTTGAAAGCAGCATACTTTCCGCCGTAACTGCCTTGTCCTCTTCCACTCCAGTTGTAGTAGACATTATTCCTCACATCGAAATATCCGGTAAAGTCATAAGATTCTTGTGTACCGGGAGCAGACAAATCGGAGATACGCGGGCAGCGGCTACCGTGATGTGCTAACAGTATGTGATGGAAAGAAGCATTATCTCCACTAAACATAGCACCATAACCATGAGCACCCTTGGCATGGTTAGACAGGTTCATACTTTCAGAAGCGATACACCATTGTGCCGTGAAGTTCTGTACGCCATAGAAAGTCAGTGTTTCATCCACACTCCATCCGGCTGTAATATGGTCGATAATGGCATCTTTGAAATAGCGTCCGCCAATCGCATCTTCTCCATAATCGGCAAACTGATCGCCCGGACGGCAACGCAAGAAACGAACAATAGCATTCAGACTGCCACCTGCACCAATAGCCGGATCTTTCGACAGGTTAAAGGTGAAGTTGTAATTCTTCAATGTGATACCGTCGCCCGGTGCGGTCTGACCAATGATACTCAAATTAGGATATTCATTCAGATACAGCCCTCTTTTCAGTTCGATGATACCGGATACATCAAAAATGATGGTACGCGGTTGATTGGATTTCTCAATTCCATAGCGTAAACTGCCCTCAATAGGGGTTTCGTTTTTGTTATAATCTGCCAGCGTGGTCACACGATAGATTTCGCCGCCACGACCACCGGTAGTAAAACGGCCGCCACCTTCGGCACCCGGGAAAGCGAGTATAGAAGTAGAATGATCGTCACCGATGCTTGTATCGGGTTTACCATATTGGAAGATGGTAATTACTTTATCCAACATCTCTACCGTTGCTGTACGTGGGAAGACTGTTTCATTATTTTCGATATTCAATACGACTTCATTGGCAGTAGAGTTTTTCTTATCCTGCGTAATCCAACTCTCGGATATTACAGCATCGTAATCTACCGGGTTTTCTCCTTGCGGAGCCGAGATAACCAGTTTAGGACATTTATAAGGAATGATATACTCATCCTGTTCTATCGTCACCTCACCGCTTACACCGTCTTGTGTCACTTTCAAGACACGTTGCAATGTATAGTCTCCTACGGATTTGAATATCAGGACGGCTGTTCTGGTTTTGTTTGCATTTGCATCTACGGTAAATGTTACTTCATCCGTCACAAAACTGCGGGTTCTGGGAGTTGTTTCCTTCAACTTGATCCAGTCGTACTCTGCTGCTATCTCCAGTTCCCATTCCACATTTGCCACTACCTTGCAGGTGAATGTACCTCCCCGGAATGACAAAGGGTCTGATGAATAATCAAACAAAATATCGGGATCGGCCCCCAGTTGCTCTACGCTAATCTCTTGTTCCAATGTCGAGCCTGCACCCGACATTGATACTTTTACTGTTCCGGTACGCTTGGGACCATCTGTATTCTCGGTAAAAAACAAACGGAGATCACCATTCCCCTCTCCGGAGCTTTTTGATATAGTCAACCAATCGCCTGTCGAGGTCACTTCGGCAGTCCATATAGAGGTAGCCGTTACGTTGATTGTAAACGAACCGTCT
>DXOJ01000375.1 GCA_019412865.1 Bacteroides sp.
GTGCTTGCAGCAGCATTGATTGTATCATGCTTATCGCAGAGTACAAGTTATGGAGCCTGGATTGAGAATAACAGTGCCTGGCAGTACCAAGAGGGGGAGGAGACAGTAAAAGGCTGGGGGTTAATAGAAAATGAGTGGTATTTCTTTGGCCCTTATGGGGATATGGTAACTGGTTGGCAAAAAGTTGCGGACAAATGGTACTTTTTCAATCCTATATCCAATGGTACGAAAGGTAAGATGCTTACGGGGTGGCAATGGATTGATGGATATTGCTATTACTTTACAGAAATGCAGGATGCTTCCCATGTTGAAGGGGAAATGTGGAGCGGTGAGGTAACGCCAGATGGATATATAGTAGATGGATCTGGCCGTTGGACGGATGCACAGGGAATTGTACAGTTCTTAGAAGGAAAAGGAATTTTGACATTTAAACAGAGCCACGCACAGAGCCGTTTTAGTAGTGGAGGATCAGGGGGAGGGGGCGGTACGAATAGTCATCCGGATAATCCAGAACCAGAGCCAGAACCAAGACCGGATATAAAACCAGAACCGGATGTAAAACCAGAGCCAGAGCCGGCAACGCCATCCGAAGCCAAGAAATTGTATACTTACACAATTCGATATATGGATATTATTGACCGCACTATGTTGTATATGGTTACAGGACAGGCAGAAGAAAATGAACGGATCGAAATTGATCAGATTAATATTGAGGGCTATACAATTCATGGCGGGCAGAAGGAAAGTTTTTCTGTTTCGACCGATGGACTAACAGTTAATATTTATTATGATCCAGTCACACCGGCCTCGCCATCGGAGGCAGTCAAAATCGATTGGAGTATCTATTTTATAGAGCAGGACAATCCGGATAATCAAATCTTTAAGGCTCAGACTGGAAAAACAGAAGAGGGAAGAGAAATTATCATTGATTTTCCGGAAACTATATTAGGTACTGACGGTTATTATTACTATGCACTTGTCAGTAGCCCTTATGCAATTACTGTGTCGGGGACAGGCCGACAGAAATATTACATAGAGTACGAGCGAGGTGACAAAGAGGAAGAAGAGGATCCGGAACATGAGGCGGCGGAAAAATTAAAAGACTGGCAGCGTATTGCAGCGTTGGCGGATGAGAAAATAACTGGATATAGAATACCAGAAGAACAGTACCAATCATTGATTTCTGGTGATCTATATGCCAGTAATGAACGAATTAAAAATATGGTGTCAATGGTACAGGATGCCGATCCGCATGAAATCTATATTATTGGACTGAACCATATTCCTAACACACTTATTATCGGGCAGACCTTTCCGGACGTTATAAATATATCGTCATTAGAAATGGGGAGTTTGGATATAGGGGGCCAAAAATATACTATGCTACGTATTGGATTTACGAGATCATATGATAAAAAAACGTGTGTACATGACTATGAATTAACTGATTATGTTCCCTGCAGCTGCACCGCTCCGGGCTATGGCAGTGTGCAGTGTAGAAAATGTGGAAGTACAGAATCGATAATATTGCCATCGTCTGGCCATACAGACCTAAACCATGATGGTATATGCGAGGTGTGTTTTAAGCAGATCGAGGGAAATGATCCAGAGCCAGTACATTACAATATAGGGGATGTACAGGCCCGAAGGATTAAAGGCAAGATATATTTGTTCAGGTGCATTGATGAAGATTATGGAAAAAAAGCATTATTTCTCTGTGATAGCACGATTCGCTCTGATATAGATAGCTCTGCAGCAACGGTGAAGAAACTTACTTTTGGCAGTAACAATAACTATAAATACTCATACATTAGAACCTGGCTGAATGACAATGCGGATGATCTCTTTGGTGCAGAAGCTACTCTGATCGGAACAAATGTTGCTTACCAGGGAGCTACGGGAGATGGAAGCTATGAGCAATTTAATGAAAATGAATTGATTGCTTTAGAAAAGCAGTTTCAATTGTTGGAAGATGAAATATTTATTTTGTCTGTGGAAGAGGCTATACAATACCGGGAGTATCTATGGAGATTTGGAGGAAGTGAGGAAAATAATCAGGAAACACAGTACTCAGCGTATTCCCGTGGCTATTATCTCCGTACTCCTCAATATAAGGGCGAAAATGGCTTTGAGTATGGGCCTGGTATCTATGTTGTTGACTTTTCCGGGAGTATTCATCCTGTATCGGTGAGCAGCACTGATAATATCGGCATTAGGCCGGTAATAGCCATTAGGCAGCAGTAAAGGTAATCCAGAGGAGGAAGTAAATGGACAACTATATCATTACCTTGTTAATACAAAAAAAAGAGGATAATTGCAAAAATATTAATGAGGTGAAGCTGGAAGTAATGGATGCGCTTCATGAGGAAGGCACATATGAACCGTTGGATGTGTATGCTACTACTCAGATCGAAAAGGCATATGCAGCAGGAAGATCTCTGATGGAAGGAAAAAGGGAACATATTTTCAAACTAATTACGGCACTATAGGAAGGAAAAAATATGAAAAAAGTATGGAAAAAGGTATTGGCCTTCGGCCTGTGTGGTGTTCTGATATTTTCTGTAATGCCACCTCTGCCAGTTATGGCTAAGAATGTACAAAGAAATATTGCCACAAATTCAAATGCCGAAAAAAATGAAGATACGCCGGTTGCTACAAAATCAAATGCGGATACAGCGAACAAGGCTACACTCTCTAATGCTTTACGAGCTGCAAATTCTTTGGGGGATATTTGGGACGACTGGAGCGGAAAAACGAGCTTTGAATTTTTGAATGGAACCCAGGGAGACGGTTCTGAGAAGAAACCATTTTTGATAAAGAATCGGGAACAGCTCATGGGACTCTCAGAGCTTGCAGCAATGGGGATGATGATTCCCGATGCCGGCGGAGCCGATTATCCGGGTGATTATTCTGGTTGCTTCTTTGCCCTGGGCGGAAATATAGACATGCAGGGAGTTGATTGGATACCGATAGGTTTCTATGGCGACTCTTCGGAGTCGGCTGGGCCGATCGTAAATGCATTTCAAGGTGATTTCGACGGCAACGGCTACACAATTCGAAATTTAAAGCTAAATAAATTTGTTAATTATAATCACGTTGGCTTATTTGGGGCTATTAGTAATTCGCTTATTCATGATCTGATTGTTATTCCTGATGCAACAGAAATCAAAGGGAACGACAGAGTGGGATCTATAGTAGGA